>NZ_JVPL01000240.1:0-18821 GCF_001054655.1 Bacillus sp. 220_BSPC | reverse complement strand
ACTCGTGAATTATGCTGTTTTACTCGTGAATTTCACGCTTTTACTCGTGAGTTTCGCACTTTTACTCGTGAATTCCGCACTTATACTCGTGAATTATGCTGTTTTACTCGTGAATTTCACGCTTTTACTCGTGAATTCCACTTATCCACTTTTGCACGAGTAAGGGCGAAAATAAAAAGCAACCTGCATTAGGCTGCTCGTTATCGGCTCTAAATTATACCCACCATAAATCAGTTGGACTTTCGTTGATGAGTACAGTTTTCAGATTGGTTACGGCCCGTTGGAATCCTTCTTCAACTGACATCAGCGGATCTTCGTGTTCGATGCTGACGACGTAATCGTAACCGTATGTGCGAAGGGCGCTCATGATGTCAGACCACTCTTGCAGGCTGTGGCCGCATCCTACAGAGCGGAAGTTCCAGGCACGGCTCTGGATATTGCCATAAGGCTGCATGTCGGTCAATCCATACATATTGATGTTATCCTGATCCAGGTATGTGTCTTTTGCGTGGAAGTGGTAGATTGCTCCCGCTTTCCCTAGGATTTTGATGGCTCCTACTGGTTCGATGCCCTGCCACCAAAGATGGCTTGGATCAAGGTTGGCGCCTATCGCATCAGATGTAGCTTCCCGCAGTTTTAACAGGGTGTAGGGTGTGTGGACGAGAAAGCCCCCATGCAGTTCAAGGCCGATTTTTATATTGTGTTCATCGGCAATGGCTGCCACTTTCCTCCAATAAGGGATCAATTTTTCTTCCCATTGCCATTTCAGCACATCTGTATACTCATTCGGCCATGGGGCGACGGGCCAGTTTGGATATTTAGCTCCTTCGTGATCACCCGCTGTACCAGAAAAGGTATTGACGACCGGGACGTTCAGTAAGGATGCAAGCTTGATTGTTTTGATCAGTGTTTCATCACTTTCTTTAGCGAAGGCTTCATCAGGAGAGATTGGATTGCCATGGCAGCTGAATGCACTGATCGTTAACCCTCTTGTTTGAACGGCTTCGAGGTATTTTTGGCGCTTTTCTTCACTTTCGAGCAGTTCATCGAGTGGACAATGGATATTCCCTGGATACCCGCCTGTACCGATTTCAACTGTTTTTAATCCGGAATCCGCGACATAATCAAGCATATCCTCGAATGATTTTTGAGCAAATAGCACTGTAAAGATCCCTAATTTCACATGCCCCACCTCACCTTTTCATTAATTTATGCTCATGACCTTCCCACTTGCCGAGCTTTGATAGATGGCTTCGATTATTTTCGAAACTTTCATGGCTTCCGATGGTTTTACCAATGGTTCTGCCAACCCCAGGCAGCTGTTAATAAAGTTCTCTGCCTGTTGCAGGTCTGGTGTATCCTCTCCTGGCATCCATACTGCCTCACTGTTTAAAAGCATGCCGTGCTTAGCCTGATTCAAGACCAGCGGGAACACATCAAGACCGCCCTGCGTTCCGGATAAACTCAAAACAGTTGCTTCTTCACGGATATTCGCGGCCCAAGATGTTTCGAATAATAGAGATGCTCCGTTGGCAAATTTGATATATGCCGTGGCATGGTCATCCACTTCAAATACCGAGGCATCGAAATTGCCCCATAAATTGACCTGATCGACACCCTTACTGACATAATTATATGTCGAACCTACGATTTCAATCGGTTCTGGGTCATCCATCAGCCATAATGCCAAATCGAGCAAATGGCAGCCGTAATCGATCACGCTTCCCCCGCCTTGCAATTCCTTGCTTGTAAAAACTCCCCAGCCAGGGACTTTGCGCCGCCTGATTGCCTGTACACGCGCTACATAAGGTTCACCGATTTCACCGGCCTGAATCATTTTCTTTGCAGCCTGGGCTTCCTTCATGAAGCGGTAATGATAGGCAGTCGATAACACTTTACCGGATATGTTTGCAGCCTCGGTTATCGCTAAACATTCCTCGGTTGTAATGGCCATCGGCTTTTCGCATAACACATGTACACCCGCTTGAAGGGCAGCAATGGAAATCTCCGCGTGAAACTTGTTTGGCGTTGCGATTGTAACAGCATCCACTTCAGCAAACATTTCTTCATAATTGGTGAATACCTTTTCGATATGAAATTCCCGCGCCACTTCCCGCGCCTTCATTTCATCTATATCCTGAATGGCGTATAAAACCACTTTATCTTGAAATTTTTGAAAAGCTGGGATATGCCTTTTTTGGGCAATTCCGCCAGCACCGATAATACCCATTTTTAATTTGTACATGATGACTTTTAACCCCTTTATAAGCGGATGATTTTTCGGGATGCATTTGATTCCATCGCGCCAAGAATGACTTTTAATGACTTTAATCCTTCAACTCCTGAGACAAGAGGCTCCTCATTGTCCACCACACATTTTACAAAGTGGCTGATCACTTCGGAATCATGCTGTCCTTCTGAATCATTAGTCTGGATGCTTCCTAATTGGATGGTTTCTGTTTTTCCATTATCATGATGGATGATCAGTGAGTATTTCGGATCGTCTTCAAGGCGCAATACCGCTTTTTCCGCATAAATGACCGTAGCATTGTCTTCTTTTGCATAAGACCAGCTGGCGGTAAGAGTTCCGATGATACCGTTCTCCGTCCGGAGGATACAGGCCGCACTGTCATCAACGTCTGTGTTTTTCTTGGCGGTCGTTTCCACAAAGGCTCCCACTTCAACAAATTCTTCTCCAAGGATATACCGTAATAAATCAGCTTTATGAACGCCTAAATCGCCCATTGCACCAATGACCGCCTGATCCTTTTTAAAAAACCAGCTTTCCAGTCCGTCCACGCTCCAGGTTTCCGGCCCGGAATGTCCAAAAGCCGTCCGGAAGCTATAGACCTTCCCTACCTCCCCGCTCTCAATAAGCTGTTTCGCTTTTTGATGAGAGGGAACAAATCGCTGATTATGACCAATCATTAGTATTTTGCCGCTTTTCGCTGCTGCTTCATTCATTTTTTCAGCGTCTGCTAAAGAAGTAGCCATTGGTTTCTCACATAGGACATGCTTACCCGCTTCCAAGGCCGCAACCGTGATGCGTGCATGCAGGTAATTCGGTGTACATACACTGATCGCTTCAATCTCCTCATTCTTCAAAAGTTCTATATAATCAGTATATGCTTGCGCTCCATACCTTTGTGCTGCTGCATTCGCCCGGTCCGGCACAATATCACAAACGGCAATGATCTCCGTTTCCTGATGTGATTCATACTCCGGAAAATGCCTATTTTTTGCGATACTCCCGCATCCAATGACTCCTACCTTCACTATGCCCATTTTGTTCTCTCCTTCACTTCAGCTCTTTGGATGAGATGGATTCCAACGGTTCGGCTTTACCATAGTTCGTTGCGATTCCAAATTCCGGCTTGACCCAATCAACGGCATTTTTAATCACACGTTGAATCTCCGGATTATGGTAGGTAGGATATGTTTCATGTCCTGGACGGAAATAGAAAATCCTCCCTTTACCCCGCTGATACGTGCAACCGCTTCTGAATATCTCCCCGCCTTCAAACCAACTGACGAATATTAATTGATCTGGTGCAGGAATATCAAAATGTTCCCCGTACATCTCTTCCTTTTCAAGCTCGATATATTCTCCGATTCCATCAACGATAGGGTGACTCGGATCGACTACCCAAAGCCGTTCCCTTTCATCCGCCACCCGCCATTTCAAATCACAAGTCGTTCCCATCAATCGTTTGAAGATCTTTGAAAAATGACCAGAATGGAGGACGATGAGACCCATTCCCTCGAGTACTCGCTTGTGAACCCTTGCAATGATTTCATCCTGAACTTCATCATGTGCAACATGACCCCACCAAAGCAGTACATCGGTTCGTTCCAGTACTTCCTCGGTTAATCCGTGCTCTTCTTCATCGAGAGTAGCGGTCCTCACCTCGACCTGTTCACTTTGTAAAAAGCCGGCAATTGCACCATGGATGCCATCCGGATATACTTTTGCTACTTCAGGCTTTGTTTTCTCGTGGCGAAACTCATTCCATACAAGGACTCTCATGAACAACCTCCTCCATTCAAGAATCACAACTTGTTTTGATGTTTAACTATTACCTCTTTATTCAAAACGCAAACGTTTGCGTTAGGGATGATCAAAATATAAGAACATACTTATCGACCTTAGAAAGTATGAATTTTCAAAAATAATAGTGATAATCTATATTGTAAATTTATGTTAGCAAAAATCAAGCTTTAATTGGTAAAACATTTCTACAATTTTCATTTAATTTCCTTTTCAGCAACAAAATGCGACTCCCGCTTTATGATTTTGGTAGGAATGCTGATGCTCTTTTCCATCATTTCCGGATTCGCAATAAGATCGAACACGCATTTTGCGGCTTCATACCCTAACTGATACGTATGGATATCAACCGTTGTCAGCGGGGTACTTAAAAATTCTATGAATTCTGAGTGGTTAAAACAGACGACGCTTATTTGCTGCGGCACTTTCAAGTTCTTTTCGGCTAACACTCCAAGTAAGAGCACACCCAATAAAAGATCCATAACCAAAAAAGCGGTTGGTGCCTCCTTCAATTCCAGCAATTCGTCAATCGCCTTTATTCCATCCGTTCGATTTAAAGGAATCAATTTGATATATTCCTGTCGCACATCCACCCCGGCCTGTTCCATCGCTTGTTGAAAGCCTGTCAAGCGGTCCTGGATCACTTCAAACTCGGGGCTGCCTCCTAAAAAGGCGATTCGCTCATGTCCAAGATTGATTACAAACTCCGATACTTCCCTGGCCGCTTGAACATTATCGTTATCAATGAATGTGATACCGCTCATGTTCGTACTTGGCTTCCCGATCAAAACGAACGGGAAGCCCTGCTTCAATAAATACGGCACCACTTTATCGTCCTTTTTAGAGTACAAAACAATCATGCCATCCACTCTTCTGCCCTGGACCATTTTCACGACATCCTCAAAGATGGCATCCTCCGTCTCGCCGGTAGTCAGAGAAAGACTGTACCCTTCTTTATTACAGAAATCCCCGATGCCCCGGATCACTTCGGGAAAAAAGGGATTATAAAGTGATTCCCTTGCCGAACTTTTCATGACGATCCCAATGGCCTTAGTTGACTTCGTGACTAAGTTCCGGGCATTTTCATTCATATGATAGCCCATTTCCTTTAATACCTTGCGTACCTTGCGCTTGGTCTTTTCACTGATTGTCGGGCTGTTATGGATTACACGCGATACCGTTGATGGAGCGACATTTGCTTTTTTGGCAACGTCTTTTATAGTAACAGACAAATTCATCAACACTCCCCGTTCACCGCACATGGTTTAATATTCCCTATATTTAAATAGTTATTTAACGGCTCCATCTGCAATTCCTTTAATAATTTGCCTCTGAGCAAAAAAGTACGCAATGATGACTGGAATGATGGATAAAGTAAGTCCAGCCAAGGCGAGATGCCATTGCTTCGTATATTGTCCGAAGAAGAAGAATAATTTAAGTGGAATGGTCTCCGATCCCGCGCCGCCAATAACAAGGGATGGCAGCAAATAGTCGTTCCATATCCAAATGACATTCAAGATCCCAACTGTAATGGACATCGGCTTTAATAGTGGAAATATGATATACCAAAATACTTGAAATCGGTTTGCACCATCAATCTTTGCTGCCTCATCAAGTGAGAGGGGAATCCCTTTTAAGGTACCATGATATAGGAATATGGATAGACTGCAGCCAAAACCTAAATACATGAAAATCAGTCCAGCCTTGTTCAGCATCCCAAGCTGTCCGAATTGAGCAACGAGCGGTATCATCACAGACTGAAACGGGATCAGCATGGCTGCTACAAACACAAAGAAAAGCAGGGAACTTATTTTACTTTTGTTTCGGGAAAGAGCGTATGCTGCCATCGCAGAAAAGATGATGATGATGACTACACTGACGCCCGATATCAATAAAGAATTGAATAAAGTCCGGAGGAAATCCAATTGCTCGAAAGCTTGAGTGAAGTTTTCCAATGTCCAGGTTTCAGGCAGTCCCAATGTATCGGCAAATATATCCCGTTTCATTTTAAAAGCATTGACAAGCATTAAATAAAACGGAGTGAGCCATAATATGGCCAAAATGAATCCGATGAATCCAATCAGCCACAATTTCCATTTTCCCTTCATTACAGCTCAACCTCCCGTTTTTTATTGAAATAGACTTGTGTCAGCGAAACGACCGCCACGATTACGAAAAAGATAACGGCTTTTGCCTGTGCATATGCCATATCGTTTTCGGTGAAGGCGGATTTTACAATGTTCATCGCAACCATTTCAGTTGAATTATAGGGAGCTCCATTCGTCAAAGAAAGGTTTTGATCATAGATCTTGAACGAGTGGGAAAGCGTCAAAAACAAACTGACGGTAAAAGCAGGTGCCACTAGCGGAAAAGTTATATGTCGAAAACGCTGGAAGCTGTTCGCTCCGTCAATTTTTGCCGCTTCGATCAAGTCTTCAGGAACAGCCTGCAGATAGGCAATATAAATGATCATGATATATCCGGCCATCTGCCAAGACGTTAAAATGATCAATCCCCAAAATCCTGTATCAGTCGTTGATAACCACCCATTAAATGCTTCGATCCCCGTTAAATCACCAATCGCACCAAAGACCTTAATAAAAATGAACTGCCAAATAAAGCCGAGTATCAAGCCGCCAATTAAATTGGGCATAAAGAAAACTGTCCGCAATATGTTGCTTGATTTAATTTTCGAAGTCACGATGAGGGCCAAACTTAATCCGATGATATTGATTACCACAATTGCCGCTACGGAAAATTTAATCGTGAACCAAAATGTATCAAGGAACCCTTTATCCGTAAACAAGTCTATATAATTTTTAAAACCGATGAAATCCGGTGTCCCTAAACCGTTCCAATTCGTAAAGGAATAATAAAATCCGTAGATGAGTGGCACGATCACAACCAAAATGAGTGCAGCAAGAACAGGTGTCAAAAACAGCCAATATGCGGCATCCCGATTTCTCAACGAAACCGACCTCCTTGAAATGATTTAATAGTTAATGGGTTAGATCATGACTGGGTTATTTGATGAATCCCTTAGCGGCTTTTCTATAATAAGGAACAACCAATCGACACGTTTTTCTTGCCGATTGGTCACTTGCATTTCCCAACTCTTATTTGCTATGAATCTTCTCCCAATTTTCAATGTTCTGTTGGACAAGTTCCTCCCAAGTCAATTTACCAGTTACGTATTTTTGGACACTTGCACCAAGATCATCATTCCAACCGACCGGATATCCATTAAACACCCACCCAATCGTATTTCCTTCTTGGGAGTATTTATAAATTTCTTTTGAAATTGGATCGGCAATTTTTTCTACATCATATCCTTCATAAGCAGGAATGAATTTAAAATCTTCCAAAACGGCTTTTTTCCCTGCTTCGGATGTATACATCCAGTCGAGGAACTTCTTCGCTGCTTCCTGTACCTTTTCATCCGATTTCTTGTTCACTGCCCAATAGTTCGGTACACCGACCGGCATGCCTGCATTGTCTCCATTTGGAATCGGGATGATGCCAATTCCCTTTTCAGCTAACTCAGGATCCATATCATAGACTGTGTTATACACCCAGTTACCTTGCTGAATGATCGCAACCTTTTCAAGCGAGAACAGCTCCTCCACTTGTTGGGAGTAATCAAGACTTGCTGTCGGCTGGACGGAATACTCATTTTGGATATCGACCAATTGTTTAAACTTGTCACCATCCGTGAATTTAACCGTTGGTGCCTTACTTGCTTCCAACACATTCCCATCAAACTCCGGAGATAAGAATACATTGGATAAATGGTTTCCTGTCACCCACTTCTCTTTGACCGGATAAGCGAAAACTGCATCGATTTTCAATTTGTCTTTTTGTGAATCGATTTTCTTAACTGCCGCCTCTAAGGCTTCATAACTTGTAATTTCATCAGGATTGATTCCGGCTTCTTTAAATATCCGTTTGTTATAAATCAAGCCGTATCCTTCCTGGTTAAATGGAAGTCCAAGGACTTGCCCGTCCTCTTCCACGCCATCCAAAGTACCGTCAAGTGCTGCAGCAGCAGCCTTCGTGTCCTTTAAATCTGTTAATCTATCTTTATATTGTGCGACATCTACCGGTCCGCCAATGTTAAACACCGCTGGCTCCTCACCTGAAGCGAACTTTGCCGTAATGGCTGATTTATAATCATTTCCGCCGCCGACTGTCGATACCTTGATCTTCACATTTGGATTTTCTTTTTCATATTGTTTTGCCAATGTCTCGAATTGCGACTTGAATTCTACCTTGAATTGAAATATATCCAGCGTCACGACATCCTTTGAGTCGCTGTTTCCGCCAGTTGAAGAAGAGCATCCAGCCAAAATCACACTAAAAATCAATAAAACAGTAAGAATTCCCCCGTACCATTTTTTACGCTTCATGCCTACCCACTCTCCCTTTTTCTCATAATATTCATGCAATTTTAAGAAAACGTTTGCATAAAATTAGTAAAATAAAAGCCATTCATTCTATAAAATTCATAGTCTATCGTACTTCTTTTACATCACCTCCTCACAAAAACATTGCAAACGTTTACATTTATGCGCTTTATATTACCACCAAATTCCATACTTTACAATAAAATTGTAGTATATTGTAAAAAAAGGATGTTAAGAACTCTCTTAATCTAATTATATGATTCAGAAACCTTTGATTATTCCTTTATCCGATTATTTATTGTACGGGCATTTTCATTCCCGGCATTATACGAAAAAAGGGAAACCCGTCGGTCCCCCTCTTTTCACTTCAATATCATCTTCACATTGGAAGGACCGTATTCATCCTTCAATTCATAATATTTATCGCTTGCTTGTCCAAATTCCTTAAACACACCGCTAATGATCAATTCATTCGTTTCCTTATCAACGACACTATACTTGATATTGCTTTTCCCAAACTTTCTGTCATCCACTTTTAAAAGGATCATCTTGGACACCTCCACATTTAATGGCTGCACTCCTCAGGGTGTGTGGTTTCTTACTTACATAATATAACAAATTATTCAGAATTTATAGATTTTTCGCCATGCAAAATAAAAAAGCCTAATTAGGCCTTTTCATTTCGCTTATACATTATTACCATCAGGACTTCGAGATATCCAGGAAACCTTCACCGAATACGTCCCGAACATCATGTATGGCTATAAAAGCATTGCTATCCGTTGACTGCACTATTCTCTTTAACTTTAGTACCTCTTGCTTACTTATAACGATATATAAAATATCCTTGGATTCTTTTGTATAGTATCCATGACCACTAAAAACAGTGACCCCCCGGTCCATCAATTCGGTTACTTGTTTTGCAATCTGGTCCGCTTCTTTTGAAATGATGGTGATCGCTTTTTTCGGATTCAATCCCTCAATGATGAATTCCATCGTTTTTGTTCCAATATAAAGCATTAGTATAGTGAGCATCAGACCTTCTGCGCCAATGATGAAATAAGATGAGAACGCAACGATTAAATCGAAAAACAGAAGTCCGTAGCTTAAGCTCCATCCCAAATACTTATTCGTAATTCGGGCAAGGATCGTCGTACCGGCAGTAGTTCCTCCAACACGAATGATCATGCCAATACCTGCACCGGCAAAAACCCCGCCAAATATCGCATTGATGACCAATTCATCTGAAGATATCGTCCAGCTTTCCGTTAAATGAAGGAAAAGTGAATTAAATGCAACGGCTACGATTGTATATACCGTTGTCATTTTCGACAAAAATTTATAACCGACAATGAGCAGGACAGCGTTAATGATCAAACTTAACAGCCCTGGTGACCATTCAAAAAGATAAAACAGAATGATGGTTATCCCCGTGACTCCTCCCTCACCAAGCTCATTGGGAATGACGAAAAGATTTATTGCCAAAGCGAAAATAAAAGCTCCTATTAATATAAAGAAAACATCCAAAGAAATCTTTTTCATATTTATACCTTCCTTTATGTAATGGTTAATGTGAATTCTGTTAAATTTCACTGCTCTATAGTAACATGGAATTTCATTTAATCCTTCAAAGATTTCAAGGTTTAACAAAAAGACTACCTTGAAAGTTAGATTATCTTCAATGAACGAGCTTAATACATAAAGGCACCAATTTCATTAAGTTCTTTTATACATTAGCTTAACAAAACCGCCTCCCGATTCCCCTTAAACTTATTTTTTATGGTTAGATTCATATCTAAATAATCAACCAGCCTTTTCCGACCCTTGAATTCTCCCAGATTAATGGATCATTACTTTATTCTCATGCTCCTTTTCAAAGCTTGACAGTTTCATTGAGTCATGATTAGAATATTTTATATGTTAACCTATATTAATTTTAGTTAACATATAAAAAGGAGAATGTCCATGCACAGTGAAAAACGTTTACCTTGTTGGGAAGAAAAAATAAAAAAAGAACTGGCTCATTTAGAAGAGATTTCGCAAAAGCGTGAACTCGTATCAACCGAATGTGCCGAGCAGCCTTGGCTTACGATCAACGGGTGCAGGATGCTTAATCTAGCTTCTAATAACTATTTAGGATATGCAGGAGATGAGCGGCTGAAAAAGGCTATGGTTGATGCCGTACATACATATGGTGCAGGAGCAACGGCTTCACGTTTAATTGTTGGCAATCATCCTCTTTACGAGCAGGCGGAACAAGCTCTTATCAATTGGAAGAAGGCCGAAGCAGGACTCATCATCAACAGTGGATATAACGCGAACCTTGGAATAATCTCCACCCTGCTGTCCCGTAACGATATTATTTATAGCGATAAATTGAATCATGCAAGCATTGTCGATGGAGCTCTTTTAAGCAGAGCAAAGCATATACGCTATCGTCATAATGATTTAGATCATTTAGAAGCATTTTTGAAAAAATCACCGATTGAAGCACGTAAATTAATCGTGACGGATACGGTCTTCAGCATGGATGGTGACTTCGCTTATCTTGAAGACCTAGTTCGGTTAAAGGAACGCTATAACGCAATGTTAATGACAGATGAAGCACATGGAAGCGGCATTTACGGTAAAAACGGTGAAGGCTATGCCGGTCATCTCCATCTTCAAAATAAAATAGATATCCAAATGGGAACATTCAGTAAAGCGCTTGGTTCATTCGGGGCATATGTTGTCGGGAAAGAATGGCTCATCGACTATTTAAAAAATCGCATGCGCGGATTCATCTATTCAACTGCACTTCCCCCTGCCATACTCGGTGCTATTAAAACAGCGATTGAACTTGTACAGCAAGAACCGGAACGCCGCTCACTGCTCCAAACACATTCAGAATACTTTAGAGAAGAACTCACAAATTACGGGTTTAACAT
Source organism: Bacillus sp. 220_BSPC (assembly GCF_001054655.1). Classification (NCBI taxonomy): domain Bacteria; kingdom Bacillati; phylum Bacillota; class Bacilli; order Caryophanales; family Bacillaceae; genus Bacillus; species Bacillus sp. 220_BSPC. The sequence goes on along the minus strand of NZ_JVPL01000240.1, from coordinate 7,443 downwards.
TTGCGGAAGCCGATCACAAATTGTTCCTATCGTTATCGGGGAAAACGAAAAAGCGATGGAATTTGCTGCACGTTTGCAAAAAGAAGGAATTGCCGCTATTGCTGTCAGGCCGCCGACCGTTCCTGAAAATGAAGCGAGAATCCGGTTTACCGTAACGGCTCTCCACGATAAAAAAGATCTTGATTGGGCAGTTCAAAAAGTTTCGATCATTGGAAAAGAAATGGGTGTTGTTGAATGAAGCAGCCTAATTTAGTCGTGCTTCCTGGCTGGGGAATGGAAAAAGAGGCGTTTCAACCGTTAATCAAACCGCTGTCAGAACTATTTCACCTTTCATTTATAGATTGGAGAGATATGAAGGCACTAAATGACTTTGAAGAACGGGTCATAAACACAATCGCTTCCATCAATGGTCCTGTTTATTTATTGGGCTGGTCATTAGGATCACTAGTATCACTTGAACTTTCAAGTTCTTTTCGAGAAAGAATAAAAGGTTTTATCCTTTTTGGCGCAACAAGTCGGTTCACTACAGGAGAAAATTATTCATTTGGCTGGGATCCGCGAATGGTCGAGCGCATGAAGAAACAACTGTCGCGCAATAAAGAGAAGACTTTGACTTCCTTCTATGAAGCGATGTTTTCCGATGCTGAAAAAGAAGCAGGTTTTTATCATCAATTCACCAAGACCATTCAAAGCGAGTTTCATGGAGATGATGTGTTTTCGCTTCTGATTGGTTTGGATTATTTACTTCAGAAAGATGCTCGAGCAAGACTCGACCGGATTGAAGCCCCCTTTTTAATGCTTCATGGGAGGGAAGACAAAATTTGTCCAATTGAAGCTTCATCTTTCATTAAAGAGAATTTGGGTGGGAAAGCCGAGGTACGTATTATCGAAGGTGCTGGTCATATTCCATTTTTCACAAAACCAGAGGAATGTATGGAGCATATAAAAACATTTATTCAAAAGGAGTACGTTCATGATAGATAAACGATTGTTAAGCAAGCGATTCAGTGAACACGCGCAAACATATGATGTGTATGCCAATGTTCAAAAAAACATGGCAAAGCAATTAGTGGATTTGCTTCCTCAAAAAAACACCAATCATAAAATCAATATTCTTGAAATCGGCTGCGGCACCGGTTACTTAACCAGGTTACTTGTCAAAACATTCCCTAATGCCGCCATTACGGCTGTTGATTTGGCACCCGGTATGGTTGAAGTGGCAAAAGGATTGACAAAGGAAGACCGTGTTACATTTTTATGTACGGACATCGAAGAAATGGTGCTAAATGAAAATTACGACTTGATTATTTCCAATGCAACGTTTCAATGGCTGAATGATATTCCTGCAACCCTTGAAAAACTTTTTACACGATTAACGGCGGAAGGAAGCCTGATATTTTCAACGTTCGGAATAGATACCTTTCAAGAGCTTCATAGATCATATGAACAAGCGAAAGAAAAGCTTCAACTTTCCATGGATAGTTCACCAGGCCAAACGTTTTACACTCTGGAAGAATTATCCCAAGTTTGCGAAGCAGCAATCCCCTATTCAGCAGCAGCTCCAATCGAGATTACAAAAATAGAACAGCTTGAACTGGAGTACTTTCAGACAGTACGTGAATTTTTCACTTCAATCAAAAAGATTGGCGCTGCTAACAGCAACAAAGAAAACTACTGCCAGCGCCCTTCCTTTTTTCGAGAGTTAATCAACATATACGACACAGAATACCGAAATGATTCAGGTGTGAAAGCAACCTATCACTGCTTGTTCTTTAAAATAATAAAACATGATTAATCCGAAGATAACCATCTGGGATACAAGCAAAATATTATACATAATCGCAAATCGTTTATATAAAGTAACGACTAGTATTCCATCCGCTTACTGTCGGTTAACCATCCCCTTCAAGCAATTCAGTCCGCCGCCACTCCTAATTCCTTTGGAGAGGCGGCGGACTTTTTACGTATAACTTCATCCAAATACCTTGCCATCAGTAATATTGACCACTCGATCACATAAATCCAACATTCTTTCATCATGTGTTACCATGATGCCCGCTTTATTTCTTGATTTCACCTCATGTGCAAGCATTTCAACAACATCCCTGCCTCTTTTGGAATCAAGACTTGCGGTCGGTTCATCCGCTAAAATGATTTCTGGATCATTCATCAGCGAACGGGCGATGGCTACACGCTGCCGTTCACCGCCCGACAGTGCTTCTGGCAGGTGACCTGCCCGATGGCCAAGTCCAAGGTGGCTAAGCAATTCGTCCGCTTTTTTCACAGTTGTTTTATCTCGCTTGCCGATCAATTCAGAAAGCAGCAGAAGCTGATCTCGTACGGAGAGATATGGCACAAGATTCGACGATTGGAATACAAACCCAATCTTTTCAAGGCGCACCCGAGTCAATTCTTTTGGGGATAGTGTTGTTATATCCTCACCATTCAGCAGTAAGCGGCCTTTGCTCGGGGATAGTAACGCACCTGCTATTGAAAGGAAAGTACTTTTTCCTGAGCCCGAAGGACCCACAATCGCGACGAATTCCCCCGCTCTCACATTCAGGGAAATATCATCAAGGGCTATTACCTTATTATCGCCTTCCCCATAAACCTTACTGACGTTTTCAAATAATAGTTTATCCCCCATCATGAAACCCTCCCTATTGCTTCGATCGCATCTATCTTCGCTACTCGGTATAGTGATAGCAGCGAACCCAATACGGATACAGCCAAAAGTAACACGGAATATTTAATGACCAAATCGGCACCCAATTCAAAGGGCATTCGTTCTGGCATGATTAAAGTGACGCCGTATGTCAGGGCAACACTGATGGCTATGCATGTCACGGCAAGCAGCATTACTTGACCAACGATGCTTTTTGCCAGGTAGCCCGTATTGGCCCCGAGTGCTTTAAGGACTCCAAATTGATTCGTCTTCTGCAAAGTAATCACATAAAAGAATACGGCCAAAACGAAAGCTGCAATGACAAACAAAAAGGCAATCATCATCGTCAATGTACCCTGTTCCTCTTTGAACCCTGGTATACTCTGAAGTGATTCTTCTTTCGAAATGAGCGTTACGCCTTCAGGCAATGATTCACGTACATTCTCTTCTGACTTCGAATCCATTTGCACGGCTATTGTGCTGATTGAGTCTTTACCTTGATTTTTCAATCCAGGATTAATCTCCTGCCACCCCTTAACATTCATGTAAACTGCCGGTGTATGGCTGTATGACTGCTTTTCAGTAAAACCAACAATCGTGAAAACCTTACCTGATAGGTCATCTTTAAGTGAATCACCCAATTTATAACCCACTTCTTTTAAAGAACGATCTGCAACGACTTCACCTTGTTTCTTATTGTCATAGCTCTTTCCTTCTATGACCTTCGGTGCTAGTATCCCACTCGCATCAGTCGCAAAAATCGTGACATCCGTTTTCTCCGAAGAGCCGATTTTATTCAATGTGATCATCATTTGCCCCAGCCCTTCGGCTGCTTTAACATCCGATATAGCCCGGATTTCATCCAGCTTTTCCATCGATATGATCGATCGATTCAATTTATTTTTAGAGTCATGCTCCATAACGAAATAGTCAGCCTTCATGTTTTGTATGGATGAGGCATTATCTGAAGAAAGTCCATTAGCTAATCCTGAAATGATAAAAACAAGCAAAGCGACCAATATCATGATCAGTCCAATCAGCAGATAACGTAATTTGGAATGCTTCAGTTCACGTATTGCCAAAAACATCATTTCATCTCCCATTACTTTTGTTTACCGATCAAGTCCTGTTTGATCGGTATGACCCGATTGTAAACAATCAATATGAATGGAAGATGAACAACTGATTACATAAGGGGCAGCCGTATATAAAAAGTGGTCCCTTTACCAAGTTCGCTTTGGACTTCAATCGTTCCCCCATGAAGTTCAACCGTCTTCTTCGTAATCGAAAGTCCTAATCCGCTTCCGGTTTCACTCCGGTTCCTCACTTTGTCGACTTTATAAAAGCGATCAAGGATATAAGGAAGGTCTTCTTCTGGAATTCCAATGCCCGTATCCGCGATCATCACTTCAACAGTACTGTCTATTCTTTTAATCCGAATATCGATCGAACTGCCGCTTTCCGAGTATTTAATGCTATTGGTTATCAAATTCGTCCAAACTTGGTTTAAAAGCTTTTCATCTGCAGAAATGACGGTTGACGGCAAATCCATTTCGATCACCATATCCTTTTCCCGCCAATTCCATTCCAGCATGAACAACACCTGCCGGATTTGCTGCGCTAAATCGAAATTTGACCGCTGCAGCGGATCATCTACTTTATCCAACGAAGCAAGCATGAGCAGCTGTTTGCTTAACGACGACATGCGCCTGCTTTCTTTTTCAATGATGGACAAGTACTGATTTCTTTGTTCTTTTGTTAATTCCTCCGATTGAAGGGTTTGGGAAAAACCTTGGATGGATGCAAGCGGAGATTGAATTTCATGAGATACATTCGATACGAACTCCTGCCTCATATCATCCAACCGCTGTATGCTATGAGTCATTTTCGAGAAGTGCTGTGCCAAGTCCCCTATTTCATCGCTTCGGGAGACATTCAATTCACTACTATAATCCCCATCTGCGATTCTTTTTGTAGCCTCCGTTAATTTCGTAATCGGCTTAACGATGAAACGCGTATTAATGATTACAAATAAAAAACTGAGAAGGAGCGTCAGTACGAGCAAAACTGCAAGGAAAAAGCGAAATTCGCCAAACTGCAGCTCTATATTGGGTCTTACAAACAATGCATGCTTTTCGCCATTCACGGTCATCGGGACCCCAATGCTATTAATTAATACATCTTCAAAAAAACCCGTAATAAATAACCCATTATTATAATTGGCGATACCTTGATAGGTATTCCCATTCAAAACTCCGGAAATCGTGTCGCGGTCCAAATTCGTTTCCCGAAACGGCTCACCATATAAAGTTCCTTCACCCTGCTCATTAAATAGATACATTTGATAGTGCAATCCTGCAATATGATTTAAATACGCATCAATATCCTGATCAAGATTCTCCTCATATAAAGAGACGATCTCATTTGCGACTTTGCTTATCTTCTCACCATTGTTGTGTTTTTGAACCTTATGATAATAGACATTGGAAATTAAAAAAGCGATGACACTGGCAAGCACCATGATCAAAATGGTTTGAATAACTATCCTGAAATAAAGTGTTTTCACTTCTTGTTGACCTCCAGTTTATAACCTAAGCCACGGACAGTCGTTATGACAAAGTCATCTGTCCGGCCGGCAAAACGTTCCCTCAACCGTTTAATATGGACATCAACCGTTCGATCGTCCCCTGAAAAATCAGCACCCCAAACCAGTTCAATAAGCTGCTCACGCGTAAAGACCTGATCAGGAAAACTCCCCAGCTGGGCCAGCAGCTCAAATTCCTTAAGGGGCAGGAGCAGCGTATTCCCCTTTATTCGCACTTCGTAACTTTTACGGTCAATCACCGTTTGATTCAATGAGATGGATTCAGAATTCACCATACGGTATCTTCGCAATAGCGCTTTTATCCGAAATAGAAGCTCCCTTGGCTCAAACGGCTTCACGAGGTAATCATCCGTACCCGCAAAGTACCCCTTTTCCTTATCGATAAGTTGATCTTTAGCTGTCAATAAAATGACGGGCAGATCATATTGATCCCGGATCTCCTTACAAAGATCCAGTCCGTTTTTATACGGCATCATTATATCGACAACAGCCAGATGGATCCGTTCCTTCTCCAGTAACAAGGAAGCTTCATTACCGTCCTTCGCTTCCGATACCATGTACCCTTCCTTTTCCAAGTGAAATTTAAGCAACTCCCGAATATGCCGATCATCATCCGCAATTAATATATGTATCAAAGAAACCACATCTCCACTTCTTTTATAGCCCTGGCTAAACATACAATAGCAATAATTAAACCTGTAAAACAACAAATACTAATTCAATTTCCAGTTCCTTATAAACTAGTTTGCCACTAATATACAGCACCCTCTTATTTTTTTAAAAAAATAAAGTCAAAAGCGGACAGAATCTAAAAACCCTGTCCGCTTTTTTCCTATAGTGAATCGTCATATTCACGCTAGTTCAGCTCTATTGATATTTTTATCGCTTAAGAGAGTTTTAAATATTCTGAATATAAATTATAATTGTTTTATTTTAAAACATCTAGGAGGTCACTATGGGAGTAGTAGAGAAAATCAGCGGATTTGCTGGTAAAACATTTACCTTATGGGTCATTTTATTTGCAGTTATTGCGTATATCTTACCTAATCAGTTTATATGAATTGGAGCCTATATTGTTCCATTACTAGGAATTGTCATGTTTGGCATGGGACTTACATTATCAGCAGCGGATTTTAAAGAAGTATTCCGACGTCCGAAAGAAGTGGCACTAGGGGTTGCAGGACATTTTATCATTATGCCCTTATTGGCATTCGGATTAGCAATAGGGTTCGATTTGCCCAAAGAAGTCGCTGTTGGTGTTATTTTGGTAGGATGTTGCCCTAGTGGAACGGCTTCAAATGTCATGGTGTTTCTTGCGAGAGGAAATGTTGCGCTTGAAGTTGCCATTGCTTCTGTTTCCACTATTCTAGCGCCTATCGTAACGCCCCTGCTTATTCTGCTCTTGGCAAGTAAATGGGTCAACATCAGTATTGGGTCATTATTCTTTTCGATCATTCAAGTGGTGATTATCCCACTGATACTAGGATTTCTTGTTAAAAAGTTTTTCGGCAAACAGGCAGAGGGCGGTGCAAAGGCTTTACCTCTAGTATCTGTCATTTCCATCGTTCTGATCGTATCTGCCGTAGTAGCTGGCAGCCAAGATCAGCTGGCTAAAACAGGTTTGCTGATTTTTGCAGTAGTCGTTCTTCATAATGTTCTTGGTTTTTTACTCGGCTTCTTCTTTGCTCGTTTATGCGGGATGGATTTAGCTAAACAGAAAGCTGTTGCAATGGAGGTCGGTATGCAGAACTCTGGTTTAGGTGTAGCCATAGCAACAGCCCACTTCTCGCCTTTGGCCGCTGTTCCAAGTGCCATTTTCAGTGTTTGGCATAACATATCAGGTTCCGTTCTGGCCTATATCTTCAGTCTCATGAAAGATAAAAAAAATGTAGGCACCGATAAAAATAATTCGATAAAAACAGACGCATCATAATATGTTGGAGATGAACAAAAAAATGCTTTTCAGTAAATGAATAAAAAAAGCCGATTGAGTGAATCGGCTCAGACTGAGACAAGCTCGATGAAAATCGAGTTTGTCTATTTTTATGGCTTGTACAATTTGGACGTTGATTGGAACGTAGGGCACTCGCTTTCCGCGGGCGGTCGGGGAGCCTCCTCGGCTATCGCCTGCGGGGTCTCCCCTAGACGCGCTTTTCCCGCAGGAGTCTCGTAC
>NZ_JVPL01000239.1:0-28196 GCF_001054655.1 Bacillus sp. 220_BSPC | reverse complement strand
ATTGGCTTTGATCTTCGCCCAGCCTTTGGATTCCGAATACACCGTCACTTGTGTGCCATTTGCGAGCTTTGCGACTATGCTCGCACCTTCCGCCCCGTTTTTTCTCATATTGAGCGATCCGGAATTCACCTGCACAAACATGACGTCTTCAATATTGGCCTGTTCGGCATGTAGTGGAGCTGCAGATATTTTTTCTTCGAAAGCAACTGTAGACAACACTGCAAAACAGAAAGTTGGTATAATTAATTTCTTCATCTCATTCTCCCTACTAAAGAATTATATTTTTAACATTTATTTAAATATCGGTTAAAATTAGTATGGTAATATAGGCAAATATGCTCATTCGTCTAAAATATAACATATTCCTTTAGATCTATAGGGAGATAAAAGCGATTGTAACACAATAGTAAAATAATAGACATTTAAGTAATTATATAGAAACATCTGCAATGAAGCTTATGCGACAGGCAAATGATGACCATTAAGTATATTGATATAATTACTCGCCACTCAAATTATTGCTAATGAGACGAGCATCTTTCTGCCTGAATCGAATATATATAAAGGGTAGGCACACGATCCTTATATTTGACGGATCGAGGCAATAACCTATATAATTACTGTATATAACTTATAACAATCCTTCTGTTAAGGGGAGTAGCTATACAATAAAGTCGTCAGTACAGGATTGAATCCTCGGCTTTATTGGCAACTGATTTTAGTTGTTTGCAAGACCTTGCCGATTATTTGGTGAGGTCTTTTAATTTAAGACGGTATGACCAATAATCGGTTATACCGTCTTTTTTGATTCGAAAAATTGCACAATAGAGGTGAAAAGTATGCAGAACTATAATGAATTAGCTCAAAGCGTTAAGATTTCCGATGATAAAAAGCATGTATTGCTCGATGCCGACCCATCTTTATCACTGATCGGAAAAGGCCGAAGCGCATATGTTTTCCGAATACATTCCACCAATAAGGCACTAAAAGTGTTTTTCCCGGATCATACTCACACAGCTAAAGTTGAAGCTGAAATATACAAAACCGTCCAATCCATCGAATACTATCCAACCCTTTATGATGCGGGGGTAAATTACCTGGTTATAGATCACATTGAAGGCTACACTCTTTTTGAATGTTTAACATTGGGGATCCCGATTACGGAAGAAAACATTGCGGAGATAGACCATGCGCTGCAATTGGCAAGGAAAGAGGGATTGAATCCTTCGGATATCCACTTGCGAAACATCTTCATCACTTCTGAAAAAAAGGTGAAGATCATTGACGTTGCAAGGTTTAAGCAAGTGAAATCCTGCAATCAGTGGCACGACTTGAAAAGTGCTTTTCACCTTTTCTATTCGAAGTCGTTTTTTCCGAAGAAGATTCCCAGCTTCATACTGAATTCCATTGCAGCAATTTATAAAAAAAGATTTCTGCCCATCTGATCCTTACTATAAAAAATCACATTGGAGGCACATATGAAAAAAATAATGACCATTGCTCTGCTGTCCATCCTTACATTAAGCGGATGTTCAGCATTAGAAGAAGTCAATTCATCATTGGAGTATGCAGATGATGCGACGGAGTATGTAAATACCGTTCAGGATTTTGCCAATGAGGTTCCCGCCATGTCACAGGACGCCATCACGAATGCCGAAACAAGAGCAAATCTTGAAAAAGAACTGGAATTGATGAAAACGGAGATTGAAGAATTCAATGCAACTGAACCACCCAAAATCGCTGAAGGCATCCATGAGAAGATCGTCAGCTCAAATCAACAGCTTTCAGATGGAATTGAATTATATCTGAATAATATTGAAAAGGGCCAAATTGATCCTAAGGCATTGGAAGATTCAGAGATAATGAAATCAATCGATAATATAACGGGATTGGCAAAACAAATCGAAGAGTTGGGAAATTAAGCCTCCTGCAATGAATAAAAAGGAATCGCTTGAAACAAATTATTGACATGAAACCAAAAGGTTTTATATAATCAACAAAGCAAAACCAATTGGTTTCATATTCTCAATTACAAAGGAGAATCAGTATGGAAAATACATTACAGGATATCAAGAAGACGGTTATTCTTGAAGCACCTATCCAAAAAGTTTGGGATACAGTTTCCACTGCAGAGGGCATAGCTTCATGGTTCATGCCAAATGATTTTCAACCGAAAGTGGGACATGAGTTCCATGTGCAATCACCCTTCGGCCCATCTCCTTGTAAGGTAACGGAGTTAGATGCTCCTCATCGCCTTTCATTCAGTTGGGATACGGACGGTTGGTTCATTTCCTTCCTTTTAAAAGAAGTGGATGGCAAAACGGAGTTCACCCTTATTCATGGCGGCTGGAAAGAGCCTGATACGATTCTTACGAAACCGAACGAAAAAAGCTCAGTGATTCGCGATAGAATGAATCATGGCTGGGAACAAATCGTTAATCAAGGTCTTAAAAAGGCTGTTGAGGGCTAAGTGTCTGCATCAGAAAAACATGATGTATTTCAGGCTATCGCCGACCCAACCCGCCGAAAGGTCCTGCAATTGCTTGCTGAAGGGGATTTACCCATTTCAGAAATCACTTCTCACTTTTCCATGAGCCGCACGGCAATTGCCAAGCATCTTCATATTCTTTCTGAAGCTGAATTGGTCAGTGGCCGGAAGGTAGGAAGAGAGAAACGCTTTCGGCTTCAGCCGGAACCTTTAGCGGAATTGAAACAGTGGCTCTCTTTTTACGATCAATTCTGGGATAACAAATTATCCATCCTTAAACATGTGATTGAAAATTCAGGGGAAAATGGATTGAAAGTCATCGAAAAAGAAAAGGACACGAATGAACCATCATAATGAGAAAACCCCCGGCGCATTGCACCGGGGGTTTTTGTTTATGCATTCATCTCAATATTATGTGCTTTTCGCTTCTTGATGACCATCGTTAGCAATAGCAGCAGATTAAAGACAATGATGCATCCAGTAAGGAACACTATACTTGCTGTCAATGCATCCGCTCCAAGGCTCGTACTCATCGCCTGGCGGAAGCCCATGACAGAGTATGTCATCGGAATGAACGGGTGAACATGACTGAAGAAGTTATTGGTCAGTTCCACAGGGAACATTCCTCCGCTTGCACCTAGCTGTAATACAAGGAATATCATCGCCAATAAACGACCTGGATTTCCAAATCCTACGGTCAAGAAGGTAACGATGAACATGAACGTAAGGGAAGTCAGGATGGAAACCCCAATGAATTGCCCCATATTCTCGACCTGTAAATCCATTCCCCAAATCATGATCGCATCCAACACTAATGCAGAAAGCGTCGCTTGGATGAATAGGACCGTAAATTTACTGAACCACCATGCCACTCCTGATGTAGGCCTAGTTGAAGGCAAGCCTGTCGGGAATCCCATATTGAAGGCAATGGCTCCAACAAATAACCCAAGAGACAATACATAAGGAGCCAGTGCATGACCATAATTCGGCACGTCACTGCTTTTTTGTTCTTTGACCTGTGTCGGTTCAGCAATCATGCTGTAATTATCATCGGTTGTTTTATTTTCACTAATTTCATCTGCACCCTCACTGAGTTTTTCCGAAAGCTCGACCGTTCCATCTTGAAGTGAGGAGATTCCCTCACCCAATTTACCTGAACCTTCAGCAAGGGCTGATGAACCTTCATTGATCTTACCCGCGCCATCAGCAAGCTGGATGACCCCATTGCTCAAAGTAGGCAGATTGCCTGCCAATTGTTCAGTGCCTTTAACAAGTGCTGATGAGCCCTCGTTCAAGGCCGCTGAGTTGGCATCCAGTTGATTGGCCCCATTAGCCAGTTTACTTGCCCCTTCGCCAACTTGGCTAACACCGAATGCGTACTTCTCAAGACCATTCCCAAAGGAGGATGAACCTGCTTGCAGTTGTGAAACTCCATCAACCAACTGACCAGATCCCTCAGTTAGTTTTGAAAGGCCATTATTTAACGAGGAACCGCCTTGTGCTAACTGGTTGATCCCCTTCACTAATTCTGGTGTCCGTTCATTTAAACTTTGCGTTGCCGCCGTTAATTGATTGCTGCCTTCTACAGCTTCATTCAAGCCGCCATTTAATTGGGTCGCACCAGGAATCAATTGTTCTTCCAGTGCGTTCCTTATTGCCGTATATCCGTTTAACGCTGAAACGGCGTTTGGATTGACTTTATTCACCGCATTATTTAAATTGGCCACTTGTTCCGGAAGCTGGCCTAATCCATTCAATACAGGCATTACCTTATCCGTTAATTGTGTTGATAAGTCTGAAACACTTGCAGCAAGAGTCGATGCGATTCGTTTTTGTGCCTCCGCCTGGCTTTGAAGTTCATTTTGAATGGCTCCGATTACTTCTGATTGCTGTTCACTGGTCATGCTTTTGAAGGCTTCCGTGTTTTGAACGGCATTGATCGTGCTCTGACCATTATTCGCAATCGTTGATTGAAGTTCCGTTAACGCCGCTTGACTGTTATTGAGGTCTTCGGTAATGCCGGATACGGTACCGGACGCGCTGCTTCCTGCTGGAACCGCTTCTTGCAATTGATTTACACCGCTTTGAATGCTTGTCAGTCCTTGCTTAAGCTGATTCAGCTGTTCTTCTGCGGGCAATTGGCCATCCATTTTTTTCAGGCCGTCATTTAGCGCCTGGCTTCCTCCTGCCAGTTTATTGATTCCCTCATTTAAACTCTGCTGACCTGCTGCCAATTTTGGAATTCCTGTCGATTGATCCGTCAGCTGGCTTGCATTTTGTGATAATTGATTCAACCCATCATTCAAATTCGCACTGCCTGTTTGCGCTTGTGCCAATCCAGTATTTAAAGTTTGCGCTCCTGGAACCACTTTGGCCAGCCCAGTGGAAAGCTGGGAAGAACCTTGTATAAGTGCTTCACTATTATTAGTTAATTCCCCTGTGCCTGATGCGAGTTCGTTCGCACCCTTTTGCAACTGACCGACACCGGAGGTATATTGTGAAATACCCTTATTCAATTCCGACGCGCCACTTTCAAGCTTGTTGGCTCCTTCCAAAAACTCGCCAACGCCAATTTGGAGTTTATTCGCTCCATCTTTAAAAGTTAATGTGCTCGAAGCTAACTTAGTCAGATTTTCCGTCACTTCTTTGTTTCCATCATGCAGTTTTTTTGCACCGTCATCCAGCTTTGATGCACCATCTGCCGCATCGCCGAATCCTTCCCCGATTTCATCCAGTTGGGAGAAGATCGCTTCCGCATATTCTTTTGTGACACTTTCGGCAATTTCCGTTTTCAAATTATTCGTTGCCTGTTTCCCGACCGTTTCAGAAACGAAACTGCGTCCAGGATTCACATCATACGTCAGATTCATTTTTTTAGGCTCATCATCCATGACGGTAGAAGCATTTTTTGAAAAGTCCTCCGGAATGGTGACGACCATATAATATGTACCATCATCGAACCCTTTTTTCGCCGCTTTTTCCGTTACGAAATGCCATTCTAAATCATCATTGTCCTTTAATTGCTCGACTAGCTCATTACCGACTGTTAAGGTTTTCCCCTCATATTCCGCCTTTACATCCTTATTCACGACCGCAACAGGCAATTTGCCTGTATTTCCGTATGGATTCCAAGCGGAACTAAGGAATAACCCCCCATAAATAATCGGGACGAACAGTAAAACGATTGCGACACCGACCAATTTTCGATTCGTAAGGAAAAGCTTCCATTCTTGTTTAAGCATATTCACTTCTTTTCACCTTTCTTTTCACGCAGTACATCACTCAAAGACGCGGTATTCCAATTAAGAGTCGGGATGTCCGTGGTGCCAAAGCTTTCTTTAAGCAAATCCGCCACTGTTTGGCTGGAAAAGAACTCTATTAAAAGTTGATCCGCCCGGGAAAACATCCGACGAAGGACGTCCATTCCCTTCTCTGCATACTCTCCATCTTTAAACGCTTTTTCTATAAGTCCTGTATCCGGAAACATCGAAATGGGACCTTCCATCGCCTCAATAATTTCAAGGTTTTTAATCTTATCTACACTTTTGGCAAGAGTAAGGCCGCCGTTATTACCAGGAACGGAAGTGATTATCTGCTTTACGACCAATTTCCTTATGATTTTTTTCAAATAAGAAGGAGACACCTCTAATCGCCTGCTGATCTCATTTGACGAAAGCGGGACATTTTTATCCTGGGTAGAGAGTATAACGATGATGCATATAGCTTGCTCGACCCCTTTTGTTAATTGCAAATCATTTCACCTCTTTTAGCATGTATGTGGATATCGTATATCCATAATGGATATTCGGTATCTATAATTAAAACCCCTTTCACCTTAGAAATCAAGTCATTTCTAGAAAAAATTCCTTAAAAAAAGATGAACCCCTCATTACAGCACCCTGGGGTTCACCTTTTCTTTTATAGGTCATTTAGAAATTCATTGACCGCCTCTGGAGTTTTAGCATTTGCACTGTGCAGGTGCGCAACCTTTTCCCCATTTTTAAATACTAAAAGTGATGGAATTCCCATTACCGTTTGCTCTTCGGAAATCTCAGGGAACTCGTCACGATCGATTGTAAACCACTGTTTGTCTTGATGTTCTTGAGTGATCTCATCGATGAACATATCTAAACGTTTGCAGTCCGGGCACCATGTAGTCGTAAAAATCCCGACCGTCAGTCCCTCTTGGTTGATTTGTTCACGATATTCTTGTTCTGTATTGATATTTTTCATGATTGTCTCCTCCGGGCTTTTCTTATCATCATACTTTAATCCATGAATTAATGTACTTATGGATTAATATATAATTAATTCCTTCACAGTACAAACATCTAACTCTTGCCCGGTTATGCTTTGCTCTATGCCCGCTTTTCTTTGTGTCCAAATCTCTCGTTTAAGAAAGAAGAAATCCTCGAAAATGAATTCCAATTTTCATCAATGAAAAGATTGTGACAGCTTTTTTCAAAAATGATCAATTCACTGTCAGGAATCTTTTCGGCGATGTGGCGATCAGAAGAAGGGCAGCCGAAAACGGCGTCAGGAACGGTTTAAATCCAATGTGCTCGCCCCCGGGTCCTCCATGAATGACGAAACAGACTGGCTTCTTTCTCCATGAATCCCCACTTACGAATCCCCATTGGTCAACAAACTGAAAAAAGCCACTATCCAGTGGCCTTTTCATTTCATTCATATTGGGAGAGTAAGCTGCCAGGAAACACCAAACTTATCGGATACCCAGCCGAACTTCTTACTAAAGAAATAGTCACCCAATGGCATCATCACTTGTCCGCCATCAGTTAAGCTCGAATAAAGCCTGTCAATTTCCTCTTCACTATCACATGTAAGGAATATTGAAAACGATGGTGTAAATGTAAATTGATGCTTAACATTGCTATCGATGCACATAAATTCCTGATCCTTCAAGGTAAAGGTAGCCTGCATGACACTTCCTTCTGTACCAGATTCATTTGCACCATACCGAACAATGCTGGTTATTTTCGATCCTTCGATTAAAGATGTGTAATAATTCATCGCTTCCTCCGCATACCCTTCGAACATCAAGAAAGGTGTGACCTTCATCATTCTCATCAAACTCCTTTTCACCTTTACTTAGTTTCTTCCATTGAATCATGGCGCCCACCAGTTACCTGAAGCCACAATCATTGTCTGTAATTTTATCGTATTGGCAAAATAGTCATCATCATCTTGTTCCTGTATCGTCCGATTCCATAAGCGATTAATCCATTGCTGGTTGGAGGAATCAACCATGGCACTCACCATGAATGGAGCGACGAAGCTTGTACTATTACCTTCTTCCACGGCTTTTCCGCTTAGCGTATAACCGGATTGGATATTTTCAGGGTTGCCATCCGTTTCCGCTTTAATCCAATCATTCATCTTCTTTAATTGCGGCAGCGCTCTTTCATCACCAGTCAGTAAGTAATTGAGCGTATAGCGCCAAGGGGTCCTGCTGCTGTTCCAGCTATAATTGCCGTCATTTTCCCCTTCTAAAAAGTCCGCTTCTGCCGGCTGATATTCTCCCTTGGATTGTACAATGAAGTCCGGGATGAGCCCCGTATTGCCGCTTTTCTCCTTATAAATAGATTGAATGACCTTATACGCCTTATCTCTTACATCTATCCATTCATCATTACCAGTCGCCGCTTCAAATGTCTTAAAATGATTAAGAAGAAGGTCAGAGGAGCGAGTCGATTGTCCGTATACGTCATCTTCATCTTCCGCCCAGTCCCCTAGTTTAACAAGGGACTGCGACCGATTTATTTCATTCGACATGATCGCATCCAAGATGTCCTTTGCACTCGCAAGATAGTCGATTTCCCCTTCACTTCCCCACTGGCGGTGAGCCAATAATAACGAATAGGCGATATCCATATCGCCATCAGTTGCTGAATCGGCATCCCCTGGCGTATTGATGATTTTACCCGATTTATCCTTTACTTGCTGCCATGCCATTAATGTAGGGTCATTATCACTTCCATGCGCTTTATAAAAACGGTAAAGCCCATCGAAGTACTGCTTATCCTGGCTGCCTGCCATGATTGCCGTTATCATCATCCCATAACCATGCGCTTCAGAAACGGTCACTGCATTCTTGGGCTCAGCATATCCTTTATCATTGTAAAAAATATAATATTCATCATTTTTATGGGCAGGCTGCTTAAGGTATTCATTTTTCCAGGTTTCATAAAAATTCGCTACGGCAGCATCCATTTCCTCCTGTGACAGATTGTCAGGTTTTATCGTCCCCGCTTGATAGACTGTATGCTGGGGAAATGGCCTTTTACCGGCAATCTCTTTCTTTTTGGTTTGAGAAACAAATGCTATCGAGGCAATGATCCCAAAAACGATCACGCCCACCGCTATCAATAAACTTCTTTTTTTCATGGCTTTGCTCCTTGGGTTATATAATTCAAAATGTCATAATGAATTTTGGATATTTATGTTAAAATAAATCGAATTGTGAGTGTTTCTACTTAAGTTGTTTTTAAATGAAAAAGGAGTGTTTTTTAATGAGAAAAATTTGTAATCAGTGCCAAACTGAAATGATAGATGATTGCAAACTAAATGTACAAGGCGGAATGAATGGAATTAAGATTAGCCAAAAGAAAGGGACTTTTCAATAGTGTATCTTCATACCCTAAAGCATCTGTATGCCCAAATTGCGGTTATGTAGCTTTCTATATTGATAATTTTAGAGATTTTATTAAGTAATAATATAAATATAAATATATACAGCTAATCGATATTTGTAAGCAGAAGACTGGCATCATTGAAGAGAATAGATGCTGGTTTGGAAATACATCAATGAGAGGCAGCCCTGCTTCTGCTTGATTGCCAAAATATAAATCTACATCATTCCACCTTTTTCAATTCCATACATCCTTCGCCATCCAATGAAATTTCCAGATGCTGATTTATGACTAGCGAAAGCGGAAAGGTTTCCGACTCTTTATCCGAGAAAATCCAACGCCGTTTCCTTGGACCTAAAAGTAAAAACGAACCTGCTTCATGTTCACCCATGAAATTCAATCCATCTTCTCTTATCGTTTCACCATTCCTTACAGGCACACCATTGCTGATCAACCGATTTCCCAAAGTCCTGACTTCATCTGTCGTAATGTTTATTTCACTGATGCACAGGACACTTTGAGCCGAAAAAGACTCAGCCCCGGATTTGGGCGATACGGAATATCTCGATATGAACTCGACAATGTTGCCTGAAGGGTCTAAAAAATAAAAAGACTGTGCGTCTAAAAAGCTGAAATAAACTTCGTCATCATCCTCTTCCCTGGTCAATTCCACTTTTGATTTCGCCCATGCTTTTGCCGAAGCAAATAAATTGGTCGGAATGTTCATGGCAAAATGGTAAAAAGGCTTTTCTTTGTGATGATATTTTTTGATTTCAAGTACACTTTCACCTGCCTTAATTTCAAAACCATCAACCGTTTGCGATAGTAGCTCAAATCCTAACACATCAACATAGAAATTCCGCATTTCATTCCAGGCATGACTATACAAAGTGACCTTATAGATATTCAACGACCAATCTCCCTTCCACTTAACAAATATTGTAAAGCAATACTGCATTTGTGCAAAGATTCCGTACTTTTCAAAATTTATATAATTCTATTCACTGTGCCTATTTTCACTACAAATAACTCAAAAAGGACCGCCAAATTCGGTGGTCCCTCGTTTCAGCCTTATTGAAAGGTTCACTCTTTAATTTTCAGTCCAAGCATGGCTGCAAAGACTATCGCTTGGTCCGGGGAAACTTCGCAGCCTTTTAAATCTTCCGGGGATACGGTAATCCTTTGAAATGTAGAACTGCTAATATCAATTCCCTTGAGCGGTGTCCGGGAAAAGTTCACTTCATTTAATCTGCATGTTTCGAACTTCACTTTAATGAATTTACACTCATAATAGTCAGCACTTTCCAATGAGCAATGATCGAACCTCACTTGCTTTAAACTGGAATAACCAAAGGCACTTAAATTCAGGTTGCAATTCTCAAAGAAGACATTCCCTAAGCTTGCGTCAGACAGGTTAATGCCTAAAAGTTTGGACTCTTTGAATTCCACACGATGAATCGAGCCGCCCATGAAATCGGCATTCGTTAAATCGCAATGATCAAAGATGACATCCGTCAGCTCGATATTCCTGAATGATACATCACTGAATGTCACATTTTTAAAAACAATCTGGGATAATACGATTTTGTCCATTTTTTCTCTATCGATCGTGCAGTTGGTTATGATACGGGACTCAAGATAAGGCTCATCTTGATAATATATTTCCTGAAAGTTCGCTTGTGTTAGGTCTTGGGGGATCTTTGGCTGTTCAATTTTGATTTTGCCTGACATATTATCACCTTTTCGCTTTATTCCTCAATCACTGGATTATCCAATCGATAGGGTTTCATCGCCGGTAATATAGCAACTGGTCCACTAAATTTCGACTTAACTATAAACTACATTACAGTGAAGTTCAATCTAAGAATTTCGCGAAAATGACTATTATTTTTCGTTATTTTGTGTCAACATTTTGCACAAAAAAAGCTGCCTCATCGGCAGCTTGCTTACTTCATGAACGTATTGAATCCTCTTGGTATCCGGTAATAATATAGAGCTGCAGCCATTATCGCTATCATTCCGCCTATCAGAAAAAATGCTTGAAAGATATTTCCTCCAACAGTCGGGGAATGGGATACAAAACCACTTGAAAACAGAAAAAGGACACCAAATCCCAACAAGAATAGGGCCATTTTTTTAATCCTTCTTTTGAACAGGATATATCCCGAAAGTATGATGATGTACGATGCGGCTAGGACCATAAGAAGTGGAAATAACGGTTTGAATTTTGCGGCATACACGAAATGATCGAAATTCGATATATCAACTGCATCTATCGCCTGTGCATCATTTACGTGTGTGAAAAGGGTGGAATACTTCCATTCCCAAGGTCTTTCCACAATTTCGCTTCCTTCATACCAGGTACAAAACGTAAAAACCATAAAGAAAAGTGCAGCGATAATCATTTGCAAAAAATGGTTAAAAGTCAATATCATCTCCTCCAGCTGTCATTATACCAATAAATGGGTGATTTTCAACAGGAGCCCTAAGTGATAAAGCAATATGTAAACAAACACTGTTTCCTGAATAATATAATCTAACCACTTTTAAGGAGCGTTTGAGATATGATCACTCATGGAGATGACCTCCTTATTTCAGGAGCATGGTTACTCGGCATCGGTACACTTGTAGGTGCAATCGGGCAAACCCGGCAAACTTTAACGAGCACTGACCTCGGAAAAGATCTCGTCCTCAAAGGGAATGGCATTGAAGCCGTTGGAAATTCGCTGCAAGCAATCGGCCGTTCGAAAATGCTGAATCCGGAAAATGAACGTACGGAAACCTATTTCATATTCGGTTCTTGGCTTGAGGCCATTGGCAATATCGCAGATGCAGTTGGAATAGGTATGCAGTTGAGTGGTTCAGTGGAGGAGGGCATTAGAACCGATGCAATCGGCAGTGGAATCCAAGGCCTGGGCGCAGCTATTGAAGCATTCGGGGCATCGCTGACTGAGGAGACCATTTCACGCTCTTTTGAGATCAAGGGAAATGGCCTCATTTCAGCCGGTTCATTTTTGGAATCCGTGGGAAATATTTTCATTTTAAATGAAAAAGTACGGTTGGGAGAACATATTCTTTTACTAGGCAGCTGGACCCAAGTTTTCGGTGCATTTATATTGATCGAGGCCTTTTCACTTGACCCAGAACCCGAACCTGAGAAAGGGAAAGATGGACATAACCGCCATTATAGCTATGCCAACTATCGCTAAGGGGCCACTAGTTCGACCTTCATCCGATCGGGATCTTCGAAATATACCGCATAATGATCCTTCCCGCCGGCAAAAGGATGCTTGTCGGCATAAAGGATGGAACCCTTTAACTTTCTGGCGATCTCGCCAACTTGTTGCCGGACCGGCCACTCCCCCTCCGAGAGGTAATGCAGCCATTTCCCCGCCCCCTTTATCAAAAACCAACGTGCGCAGATCCACTTATTTTATGATTCCGTTATAAATCTCTCCGCCGCCATTTATTTTGATAATTTTCAGGCGATTGGTATTTTTGACGAAAACGGTTTTATATTGTTTTTCACCGTTCAATTCAATAAGGAATACTCGCTTACCATCGTTATCCGTTTCCTTATTGAAAGTATAGTCTTCGTTGCCGATTTGCTCGATGATTTTGTCATATTCGGGCAGAGAAGACCACTTCTCATGTTTAGGACTTGTTTGAGTTTCTGTTTTCGAGGGTTGTTTTTGTTGTTCATTTTCAGTTTGGGTTTGATTTTCTTCGGTTGTTTGGACAGACTTCCCCCTGTTTTCATCCGCTTTGTCATTATTGCAAGCAGTTAGCATTGTTGCTGCGGCAAT
Source organism: Bacillus sp. 220_BSPC (assembly GCF_001054655.1). Classification (NCBI taxonomy): domain Bacteria; kingdom Bacillati; phylum Bacillota; class Bacilli; order Caryophanales; family Bacillaceae; genus Bacillus; species Bacillus sp. 220_BSPC. The sequence continues at coordinate 15,252 of NZ_JVPL01000239.1, read as the reverse complement.
TAACGCGATCATAGATTTATTCATGCTTCACATCATCTCCTATTCCTATATTCCCATTCATTTTAACTAAAAACCTGATTTAACTAAACAATACAAATCCGAGTGGACAGAATGGATTTATCTTGTTATTATAGTTACTCAGGGTAACGATTACTCACGATAACTATATATTGATAAGAGGTGTTTCTGATAAAGACTTTCCAAAAATTCTTTCAGCAATTATTGCTGCTGTACCGGCCGTTTGAAAATAATCTTAATATCCAGCTGAATAAGCATGATTTACACAGGGCGCAATGGTCCATTTTGTATTACTTGAACAATTATGGTTCGGCGACGCTTGTAGAGCTTGCCAATTACCAAAGCGTGGAGAAACCCACGATTACGAGGACCATTGCCCGCTTGGAAGAGCTGGGGTATGTCGAGCATGTGCCAAGCAAAGATAAACGCGAGAAAAGGATGCGGCTTACGGAGCTTGGCAAAAAGGTCTACAGCGAAGTCCGCGTGACAATCGATCAATATGAACAGGAAATCTTGAAAGGGATCACGGAAGAGGAACAACTCGCTGCCATACGCATCATGGGCGAAATTAGAAATAACATTATAAAGTAAGGAGATAATAACATGGATCAATCCAGAACCAGACTGTGGACGAAGGACTTTGTCATCGTTTCGTCCATCAATTTTTTCATAACATTAATCTTTTATTTACTGATGGTGACACTTGCCATCTATGCTGTTAATGAATTGGATGCTTCTACAAGCGAAGCCGGACTCATATCGGGAATTTTTATTATCGGGACGTTGATCGGACGTCTGTTCATCGGCCGTTTCATTGATTCAATCGGCCGCAAGAAAACATTATTCATAGGTTTGATCTTTTTCACTTTGACAACACTTCTCTATTTTGTGGACCTTGGAATCGGCTTCCTGCTTGTTAACCGCCTGATCCATGGGATGGCAATGGGGATGGCAAGTACTGCGACAGGTACGATCGTCGCGCAGATCATTCCGCCGACACAAAAGGGTGAAGGCATCGGCTATTACAGCATGAGCGCAACACTTGCGACGGCTATCGGTCCTTTCATCGGTCTGTTCATGGCTCAACATACAAGCTTCCAAATCATTTTCAGTTTCTGCCTGGCTTTAGGTGTGATCTCCCTTATTACAGCATTCTTCCTGTATGTCCCGGCATTGAAAGTGACGGCAAAAGTTACGGAAAGCAAAGGATTCAAGCTTTCCAATTTCATTGAACCTAAGGCACTGCCCATTTCCATCATCACTCTGTTATTGGCTTTCTGTTATTCCAGTGTCCTTTCTTTCATCAGTTTCTATGCCATTGAAATCAATCTGGTCAATACGGCAAGCTTCTTCTTTGTAGTGTACGCAGTAGCCGTATTGTTATCACGTCCTTTCTCAGGACCATTGATGGACCGGAAAGGATCGAACTTCATTATGTATCCGGCTTTCATTATTTTCGGAGTCGGCTTGCTGCTTTTAAGTATGACAACCAATAGTTTCACTTTACTGGCAGCTGGTTTCCTCATTGGCCTCGGATTCGGTAATATGCAATCAAGCTCGCAGGCGATTGCCGTTAAACTGACACCGCCTCACCGAATGGGGATGGCAACATCCACCTTCTTTATCATGCTTGATGCAGGACTTGGCTTCGGCCCTTATATTCTGGGATTCATCATTCCGGTAACAGGTTACAGCACACTTTATGTCATCTTGGGCGTTGTGGTCATCTTAACCTCCGTCCTTTACTACTTCTTGCACGGCAAGAAGGAACGTACAGCCAGAACGAACTTGGCTTCCATTTAAATGAAAAAGGGATATCCCATTGGAGGATATCCCTTTTTATTCAAAAGCTTAGTTGGTCCTTATTTTATTTCCAGGTCATCGATATAAAGTTCAAAACTTTTGCTGTTCTTTTTATTTATGATTGTTTCACCTTTATATAAAGTCTTTCCAGTCTTTATATCTGCAATCAGAAGTTTGGCAGGCTTGTTTGTTTTCCCCACTTGATTCATTCCGTTCAATAGGAAGTACACACGCCCGTTCTTAAAGGCAGCGGTATATTGCTCTTCTTTATTAGCAGCTATATCCAGCTCGGTGTCATTCGTTAACGATTGACTGCTGAGGTCAAACGTTTTAATGCGATATTTACCTGATTTCATTTCAACTGTATAAAGGTTTTTTCCGTCTGTATATCCTGATCTAGCCATTTCCAGGCTAAGTGATCCTTTTTTAACCGTTTCTAATTTTTCCGTTTCATAATTATAAGATAAAAGCTTGCTTTCCTTTAGTTTTTCCTCAAAGCCATCCTCATGATTTACCCCTTTAATTAACGAAATGAATACCATGTTATTTGGCTGTGAGGGAGCAAGATCGATTGGCATCTCAAAATCAACTTGTTCTGGGTCAGTAAAGGTTTCAGATACAAGGGTTTTATCGCTCAAGACTTTTTTATTGGCTACATCGATCGTATACAGATGAACTTCTTTTGTCTGCTTCTCATTGTTGGAATTCACATCATTCATCGTTAAAACCTGTAGTTTTGAATGGACCAACTGCACATCCCTGACATCAGCATTCATGATTCTCCCTTGATTCGGAAGTTCAATTTGGAATGAAGTTTCCTCTTCGTCCTTCTTCTCCAGTAAACCGATATCAAACTCCGCTTCCATATTCCCACTCTTTGTATATTCGCTATTCACCCGAGCGTAAGCGAGGAAATCATCGTCTTCATATAAAGAACTAATGGAATCTCTGCCACGCATAAATGAACGATGTTCTTTTACCAATCTTTCAATTTCATGACCTTGTCTTCCAGTTAAGTTCTCCAAGTAAGACCTTTCGCTGGCATATGTCGTTGTATTGGATTCAATTGTTAATGGTTCATAAAAATTACTGCCATTTTGAAGCGAAGCATTTATGATCACCGGATCAAGCTCTTTATCGCTCCCTTCCAGTGTCTTGAACGTATACTTTGGAAGGCTGGAAGCGGAGGAAGCTACTTTGACATAATAGGTCCCGATGCTTAAGATGACAACCATTCCAATAATGATGCTGCATAAATAACGTTTCACCTTGTTCACTCTCCTTTAAAGTTGTTATACGGTAACGCGATTTTTCAATAACCAAGCACCAAGCCAAACCGATAATCCTGTCAAAATGATTCCTAATGCGAGCAGCAGGCCAAATAATTCATTAGGATAAAAATAGAAATTCCCAAACTCCATTACGAAAAATGGAGCTAAAAACAACACCGCAGCGATTCCGCAATATAACAAGCCCATTATGATTCCTTTTATGCGGAAACTTCTTTCAAACATGATCGCCGTGAATAATATCGACATGATCATAAGACCGATGCCATAAGAAAGCAGGAATTGCGTGAACGTGCTTGGAATGATCAATGATAAAATCGGATTGGCTATCGTGATAGTAGAAATTGACATTTCATTCAAGAGCGCTTCCGGCACATTCGAATTAAATAGGGCATTTTCCATAGGTAAAATGATGATTTGGAAAGCAATCAACCCTAATACCATCAGGAAGATGGCCGTAGCTTTTGAAAGGTAGATCGATAATCTGGATGTCGGTAACATCAATAGACGATAAATGAACGTATTCTTTCCAAACCAATCACGATACCAAATAAGGAAAATGTAAAAAATAAGGGCAACCGCACTCAGCGCTATCGGTCCTACAAACAAGAGGGTATTGGCAATATGGTTAAAATCAATGCCTCCATAATTGGTAATATAAGCGGCTTCAGATAGTCTTTCTTCTTTCATGATATCCCTGGCATCTTTAAGAAGGCTCTTCGTTACGATGATCACTCCCGCAAATTGCGAAACCAAGGTGATCAACAATAAGCTAAGATAGATTTTACTGAAACGGTTGATTTCAAAGTTCACTAGTTTTATATATCGCATCATGATTGATACACCTCTCTCATTACATCGACTACCGACTTTCCTTCCTCTTCCCGCATTTCTTCTGTATTGAACTCTTTAAGCACTGTACCGTTATCCAATAAAATGACCTTATCGATCAAATGTTCAATATCACCGATTTCATGGGTCGTGATGATGACTCCTCTATCTTCAATCAGGTGGCTCGCAAAGACATCGGCAATTTGCTCGCGGCTAAACATATCGATTCCCGAAAATGGTTCGTCCATCAGAACATAATCGACGTCAAGGGACAAACCAAGCATCAGGTTGAGCTTAGCTGTATTCCCTTTTGACAATTCCGAAATGCGATTCTCCTCTTTAAGCTTGAAAAAACCCATTAATTGGTTAGCTCTTTCCGGATTCCAGGACGTATAGAAATCCGACATGAAAACCATGGCCTGTTTAATGGTCATTTGCGGAAGCATGGTTGGTGCGTCCGGAATGAAGGTGATTTTTTCATAACTGTCCTTTGTCATCTTTTGATCATCGATAAGGATTTCACCTTTATATGGCGTCAAGCCCATGATCGCTTTGAGTGTAGTCGTTTTACCGACACCATTTATCCCGATCAGACAAGTGACTTCCCCTTTATTGGCTGTAAATGAAACATCATCCAAGATCTTTTTCCGTCCATAATTCTTGGAGATCTTTTTTACTTCTATCATTGTTCTTCCTCCTCCCTTATTTCTTCCGAGTATTTTTCTTTAACCACACGAAGCAGTTCATCAACCGGTACATTAATCGGACGAATCGCATCGACAAATGTATCGACGGCCGCCAAAATCAATTCCTGCCTTACAGCCTGTAAAATCGTTTCATTCGTCGTGATTTGACTGGGGAAATTTCGTTCTGTATGAATCAAGCCCTGTTCCTCCATTTCTTTATACGCTTTTTGAGCGGTATTGGGATTTATATTGAGTGAAGCCGCCAGTTCTCTTCGTGAGGGAATTTCCTGCCCCGCCACGAAATTACCAATGGCTATTTGTTCTTTGAAATGCCTAACGACTTGCAGATATACCGGTTCCCGGGTATTTACGTTCATTAAAACCACCCCCTATTTATTAAAAAAAGCCTGATATGCGTGTATGTACTAAGTGGTTCATACACCTTATAGATGTACTATACCCGTAATACACCTAAGCTGTCAACAAGGAATTCCAAAAAAATGAAAACCCCGTATGCGCAGTGCAGACGGGGTTTTTCCTTAGTTGCCTTTCAAGGAGATGCTAAAATCTCATTGAAATAGATGATGAAGCAGCCGATCTTTATCTTCAAAAAACTGTTTCATTAACAAATAGTGATTGGACTCCTCTAACGTCACCTCACCCATTCCCTCATCGGAAATTTGGAGGATTTTAGCATCCGGATAGGCCATGATGATCGGGGAATGGGTGGAAATGATGAATTGGGATCCTTGTTGAACAAGCTCATTTATCCTGGCCAGCATCGATATTTGTCTCAATGGGGACAAAGCAGCTTCAGGCTCATCGAGGATATACAATCCATCGCCTTGAAATCGTTTTACAAAAGCAGAAAAAAACGATTCCCCATGAGATTGCTGGTGCAGCGATTTTCCACCGAAGGAATCGATGATTTTCGACCCAAACGATGACTCCCTGTCCAATTCCTCTATATTCGTAGCTAAATTATAAAAGGTTTCCGCCCTAAAGAAAAAATGATCCTTCGGTTTGTATACGCCTTTTTTCAAACGGAGGTATTCGTCCAAATTGGAATGTGAATCATAATTGGAAAAATTGAAATTCAACGTTCCGCCTTCGGGATTGAAGCCATACGCAATCGCAATCCCTTCAAGCAAGGTGGACTTCCCCATTCCATTTTCCCCGATGACATAGGTAACACTGGGATGAAAAGCAACTTCCTGAAGGTGCCTGATAACCGGAAGATCAAGAGGGAAATGGTCATACGAAGATATTCTGTCTCTATTGAGGTAGATGCCCCTGATATACTGTGAATCATAATCTAGTTTCATTTGTTATCACCCTTCTGCAGAATATGTTCTTAGAGCCATTCCATTAAGACTGCAACAATCCAATACGCCATTGATTGTTCAAATTGATAGATTGATAATGTTTAATACTAAATGACCGCCCACTTTGGATGCAATTCAATTAAACTTACTGAAATGCGCTGGGTTGAATCTTTCACTCCCGATTCGTTTATCAGTGCAGGCAATTCCTAATCCGCAATCCGTTGATGTGAATCTTCATTGTCCCATAATGATGCGGCCAGATATCTGCTGTTTTGCCTTTTACCGAATGCGCCTGACAGCATGCCCGGTATCATCCCCCTGTTCCCTGCGTCTTTTAGCACCTGCTCAAAACGGTCTCGTTTAACATTTTCAACAGAATATTCAGCCACTCGAAGTAATTTTCCCTTATCAACAAAATCCGTAATGTCCGTTGTTCCTATATTGGATATGCTCTCGAATATATCGACAGAAATATTTGTATACGTACTTCCCTGGTCACTCTTGGCGAAAATTTCATCATGCTGATGCTGCATGAAACGTTGATGACAAAGGAGATCTTTCCAAACGGAGAGAATGCCTGCTTCACAGGGTTCATTTCTATTCCACCCTCCGATTTGACCGATGAAGCCAGCACAATGGCGCAACTGTCCCCATCCCTCTTGTGCTTTTGAAAATGAACGCTTGTTTTCCTCATTCACTTGGCATTTAATCCACTTCATTAGCATGATGATCCTCACGCTTCGCCCAATGTTTCGCTTTTTCATCGACCTTTTTGATAAAATCATTTTTCCCGTTTACATAACCATTGATATCAATTGGAAATTCCGCTGCCAAGCGCTGCTTCAGCCTACTATACTCTTGTGCTTCATCAGGGTGTGCCCGCAAATAATCCCGAAAAGCGAGGTGTCGGGCAATTTCTTCATGTCCTTTTTGAAACATGTGAATATGGTGCGTCCTCTCATCCCCGCCTTTACGAAAAAAACGTCGGCCAGCGATTCCGTTCTCCCCCTTGAAATCATACCCCATCTCTTCCATCTCTTTATTAAAGTCAGCGACACATTCCACATCTTTCACCACTGCCAAAATATCTATTACAGGCTTGGCATGGATGGCCGGAATGGCCGTACTGCCAATATGGTATACATTCAACATTTCAGGCCCGAAAATATCCTCTAATTTTTGGCATTCATCATGAAATAGCTTGGACCATTCTTTCTTATATGGTACGACCTCTACCTTTCTCATGAAGCCTCCTTGATAGGAATTCGCGTTTACATTCCTTTTTTACTGTTTCCTTATTTTAACACCAATGTGCATGCATCACAAAAAAGCAGCCGGGATAATAACCCCAGTTGCTTTTTGGATAACGCTTACATTTCATTTGTTTTACTTCGCTTTTTGTATGGAAGCCACATTTTGATCTTTCAAAATAGTTGGTTTCATGCCCCTTCGCTGCGGAATGCCTCTTTCCTCCTGTTTCTTTGCTAACTGGCGTTGGAATCATCATGCTCCTTTGTTATGATGAAGGTATCCCGTTCTAGTTCAAGAAATAATATCCTTTAGGAGAACATCATGAAAAAAAAGAAAACTACCATATCAGATGTTGCTGAGAAGGCCGGTGTTTCCAAAAGTACGGTTTCTCAATATATTAACCAGCGTTTTCGTTATATGAGTGCTGAAACAAAGGACAGAATCGAGCAAGTCATCCAAGAACTTGACTTTCGTCCCAATGATAATGCCCGGAATTTAAAAGTGAAAAAAACAAAGGTCATTGGCATACTCGTAGCTAATATTTTACATACTTTATCCACTGAAATCATTCGTACCGTAGAAGAACAGCTTCAGCATCACGGCATGAAAGTATTCATATGTGACTCTGCCGATGATCCAGAGAAAGAAAAAGAATACCTTGATTTGCTCGTTTCTACTCAAGTGGATGGAATCATCATCTTTCCGGTTGGAAATGATTTTAAAGTCTATAATTACTTGATCGATCATTCCATTCCAATGGTATTCGTCGATCGATTAGTTGATGGCGTAACTTCCGATTCCGTTCTTTTAGATAATCATGCTGCAATCTTTTTAGCCGTTTCCATGCTGGCTGAAAAAGGACACGAAAACATTGCATTTTTAACCTTACCGATTGATATCCCGATCACACCAAGGCTGGAGAGGATCGAAGGATTTAAAAAAGCGATGGCATCTCATAAATTGGAAGTAAGGGAGGATGATATTCATTCTTTACCCAGAAACCAAATTCAAGAAAAACTGGCCCGGATATTCGATGCAGAAAAACCACCGACAGCCATTGTGGCAGGAAATGATTTAGTATTACGTGAAATCCTTAGCTATTTAAAAAAGCAAAAAATCTCGATTCCCGGGGAAGTGGCGATTGTCAGCATTGATGATGTCGCTTATACGGAGTTTTATGAACCATCCATCACGACAATTGGACAGCCCATACAGCAAATGGGAATTAAAACAGCTGAGTTACTATTGAATCGGATAACCAATTCGGATCAGGCCCCGTACATTACTTATCGGTTTGCCCCCGAACTCATCGTTCGAAGTTCATGCTAATTGTCATACAAAAACGGCAGTTTAAACCACTGCCGTTACCATTTTTCAAGTAATTCAAAACTTCACCTTGGAAGTCAACCGCCTTTTGCTGATTCCATGACATTTAAGATAAATGGCGCTTTCGCTTTTGTGTACCCCACTATATCTGCAGGATGCTTTTCTGCTAAGGACATTTTTAATTGCTGGTATTGTTTCCGTACGTCAGGATGGCTTCTTAAATAGTCCCTGAATGAAAGTTGATCCTTCCACTGTTCACTTCCGAATCTATAGATATGCAAATGGTGTGTCCCCGCTCTCCATTGGCCTTTTCTAAAGAAACGCCTTTCAGGAAACTCCTTATGCGGGACAAATTCATACCCAATCGATTTCAACGGTTCAATGAACATGTCAACTTCAGCTAAATGTTGGACGCCAGCCATGATGTCCAAAATCGGTTTTGCCCCCAACCCCATGACGGATGTACTTCCAATATGCTCGACACAAAGGGAATCGTTCTTTAAAACCTCCATTATCCTCGCTTTTTCCTGTTGAAATTCACCGACCCAATCAGGGTTATATTCCTCGATCTTCACTGTTTTTTCCATATAATCACTCAACTTTACATGAAATCGTATAGTCAGCCATCATTTTTCATCACGTGACCATTTTACGAACGGATCTTGGCTGCTCGGCTCATAGTAAGTTCCGGCATACACCTTTTCTTTTCCCGTTATTTTATTCGTTCGGATGACTGTATATCTTCCTTTATCATAATTTTTGGTAAGATGATATGTCCGGTATGAAAACCCTTTTTCGGGCCCGGTTAACTTTTCTTTAGTTTTATACACTTGAGGTTTATTCAAGTGCTCTTTCACTACACTTTTAATATTCAGCTGCGTGCCTTCAAGCTTGACATCACTTCGGAAATCGGCAACCCTGGTCTCTGTTTTCCCTGAAGGAACGGATGCCATTTCGATCGTATCATGGGTTTGATCCGAGAATGTTTTTGTGACACTGTATGAATAAAGGATATTCATGGAACTTATATTATGTTTCATTTTGCCAGCAAGTTCAGGCATGGCAACATTTAATAGAAAGGTGATCGAAATACATGCGATTAATATGATAAGCGAAATTTTCTTCATATTTCCTCTTTCTCAACTATGTATTCTTGTAATCCGACTTGTTCATTTTCCTTAGGAATAATCCCAAATTTGGCGATTAATAGAATGGCAAGAAAACTGAAACTGCAAAAACTCGTATTATCGCTTGTAATAAATGAAGCCTGTATAATTTGGGATCCCAATAATGAATTCAAAATATAAGAAAATAGAAACCCTGAATAGGATAGGCAAACCAGATAGTTTCCAATCAATGCCCTCTTGTAATGTACATACTCCGACTTATTTCCCTTCCTGATACTGACACAATGTCTAAATTGCCTAATGAGACCGTATGCGAAACCAATAATTAATATGACCGCAATGACAAAATCAATTATTGCTTCCTCCACTGTTTACCCCTCCTTGGTAATTCGAACTAAAATATAGTAAATTATTACATTAAACTCATCATATACCATTGATGATAAAATGATAAATATTTCCCACTTTAATATTGGAGTTGTATCTTGAAAATATTTATGAAAATAGTATTAACGTTATTTATGGTTCTGTATCTATTAATCCTTACAAAACTCATTTTATTTAAAACCTTCTCGATAACCGAAATGAATGGTCATATAAGTTTTTCCCATGGCCGCTATTGGGGGTCCCATAACTTCATCCCTTTTAAAACCATTGCCCATTACCTGTTCTTAGCGGATGTTAACCCATTGATCCGGATTGAAAATATAGCGCGGAATATCATCGGCTTTGTACCGTTCGGCTTGATGCTTCCCTTACTGTCAAAAAGGTTTTCCCAACTAAAATCGATCTTGATTGCAACATTCTGTCTTAGTTTCACCTATGAGATTCTTCAGCTTTTATTTGAATTAGGAAGTTTTGATACCGATGATTTGATCCTGAATACTCTCGGCGGGGTTATAGGATACCTGCCTATTAAATTGTTTTACATCGTGTTCAAAAAGAATGGTACCATTCGCAGTCAAACCAAAGGACAGTAATTTGCTGTCCTTCTTTTGTCACAAAAACCTCTTTACGCAGCGATTGAAAGACGAATGCATGCATGTCCTTATTCTTACGTGTAAAGCGAGAAGAAGTTTCAATATAAAGGGAAATATACCTAATATTACTGGGATGAATAAAAAAAAGACCACCAGATTGGTGGTTGGAGTTTGTAGACAAATTCGAACAAATCGAGTTTGCCTACATTTTTTTATGGCTTGTACAATGAACGTCGATTTCCGCTACAGGCACTCGCTTTCCGCGGGCGGTCAGGGAGCCTCCTCGGCTTGCGCCTGCGGGGTCTCCCTAGACACGCTTTTCCCGCAGGAGTCTCGCACCTTTCTCTCCAATCAACTTTGTTATAACATTTAGTTAGAAACCATACCTGATGAGTTGAGGGTGTTAGCTTGGGAACTTCATTTGATGAAATATATTTTCCGAACCCCTTTTGTCTACAAACTGAGGCCACCGGATTGGCGGTTATTTCAAATTCTTAAATCCGTATTTTTCAAAGATTTTCATGGAGGCTTCCGTTTGGAGATAGTCATAGAATAGCTTGGCTTCCTTGGCATGATCCAGGTTATTGATCATTCCCACGGGATATATGATCGGATCATGTAAATCTCCCTGGGCTGCTGCAATGATTTCAACTTTTGATGAGTTGAGCGCATCCGTTTTATAAACGAGACCTGCGTCCACATTTCCCGTTTCCACATATGTAAGCACTTGCCGGACATCCTTGGCATATACCAATCGATCTTCCATCTCTTTGAAAAGGTTCATGTTTTCCAAAGTTTGTTTCGCATATTGCCCTGCCGGTACAGACTCTGGAGTCCCAATCGAAATTTTAGCGGCCTTTGTGAGGTCTTCCAACGATCCGATTTCCTTTTTGGAAGCCTTTGGCACCACCAGCACCAGGTCATTGCCGACTAAATCGATTCCATTCTTCTCTTCAATAAGATCTTCCTCTACTAATTTATCAAATTTATCTTCTGCTGCTGAGAAAAACAGGTCAACAGGTGCACCTTGGGATATCTGTTGCTGAAGAGCTCCAGAGGCTCCAAAGTTATAATGAACTTCCACATTTGCATTCTCTTTTTCAAAAGACTTCTTTATATCATTCAAGGCATCTTGCAAACTTACAGCTGCGGAAACCGTCAATTCCACTTTTCCTCCGGATTGCGCCTTCATTTCCGTTTCACCACTTGAACACCCTGCCCCCGCCATCACAAGCATCATCATCAAAAAAATCATAAGATATGTTTTTTTCAAAGTCACTCTTCCTTCCGGCCTTTCATTATAGGATGGCTGCTAATTCAGCAGCCTTCCGTATTCATTCTTCCTTTTAGGTTCACCAGCGGGAACACCAAGCATTTAGCTATAAAGAAGTTTGGGCTGTCGGGCTAGATAGGAAGGCGTACCATTTTGATTAAGATTAAGGATCAATTTCATGACCTCCACTATTCCCTCAGGTTTCTCCAACTCTATTTCCTTATGATAGGACTCTATGGATGTGTTCCATTTTTTCATTTTACTCTGATCCTTCAATATACTCAGCAATTGTTTTTCAAAAGGCGTTTTCTGATTAAGTTTAAATACAAGGCCTTGCTGTTTTAGATACTGCAGATTGATTTCCTCCTGCCCCGGAAGTCTGGAATGAACAAAAATCGGAAGCTTTTTTCGCAATGATTCACTGATCGTGACACCGCCCGGTTTCGTAACGATTGCGTCCACTTCTTCATATAGCTTATTCATTTCAGACCTTGATGAGATATAGGGCAATGGTTTGATATGAGGTAAGTTCCATGTATTGATTTCTTCATAAAGCTTGTTGTTATTTCCGCAAAGAACTAAATAATCAAAGTCGGTTGAATTCTTTAACTCATCACCTAAGTTCAAAATCCCCCCCAGACCGCTATTTCCTCCGGATATCAAAATTTTTGGCCGTTCTGAGTTTCTTTGGACACGGGAATTTTTTGTGATTTCCTCGTGCACGGGAATGCCAGTGACCATCATCGTTTGTTTTGGTATTTGACGCTTACTCATCAGCTTTTCTTTCACTTCTTGACTAGGAAGAAAATGGGCATCTATCCCTTCGCTTCCCCACACATTATTAATAAAAAAGTCCGTGTACACGTTTATTACCGGTGTGCTGCACTTCCCTTTCATCTTTAACTGACTCAAAAGATATGAAGGGAAACCGTGTGTACACACAATTAAATCAGGCTTTTCTTCCGCTATCAATCGTTCCATCTTATTCATGAATAATTGCTGATACCATTTACATACACTTTCCTTTGGCGAGTGAACATAAAACAGGTTCTTATAGGCAAGATTATAGGTTTCCGGAGCATAACGGATCCATGTCAGATAACTATTTGCAATGAATTTTTCTAGAGAGGTATTGGTATAACTGATTAGATCGATTTTTTTATAAGTAATCCCATTTGAATGCTTTTTTAACATATCCATCAATGCCTCTGCAACTTGATGATGTCCCGACTGCATTCGAAAGAGAGGTAAAAACAAAATCTTCTTCATATGTGTCATCTCCTAAGAAATCATTCTGAAAATACAAAATATATAGTTCATGATATCTTCCTCTTACAATATCGTTGAACACATTCCTTAAATCGATTTTTTATTTCCGACGTTTTATAATAAGGAGCCGACTCAACTTTTGGATCTTTGTTTTCTCTTTTTAATGTATTTGATAGTAACATATAGGACAAAAATAACTAAAAATACAACACCTAAATATGGAACATATTTGGGATTAACATTAAAAGCATCCCCGACATAATAACCGGCCACTATAAAAGGGACGGTCCATATTATAGTGCCTAATAGGGAAAAGAGGAAGTATTTCCGAAAGGGTATAGAAGAGATTCCTGCAAAATATGGACTTATTTGCCTCATCCCCGGAATGTAAAATCCCAATACTAAGGTTTTTCGTGCATTATCCGTATAGTTTTTCTTTGCTTTCTCCCAGCGTTCAGCCGTAATCCCAATGAATCTTCCATATTTATTTATAAATGGATACCCCACATATTTTCCGCATGCATAAGCTGCAAGCATTCCGATAAAGGCGCCGAGAATTGCACACAGCATAGCTAAACCCATAGAGAGCTTACCTTGGACAACCAGCACCCCAATAAGAAATAGAAGTGATTCTTCTGGAGCAGGCACGCCCACGATGCCGAAGAATAAAAAAAGAAAAATGATCAGGTATCCATATGAATCAATAAAATGTAAAAGCGTATCTATATCCATAATACCCCCAGAATTAGTTATAAGTCTTTTAAAGAAATAAAGTGTGTTCCTTTTTCCTTACTCTCCTGCAGGTAAATTTTCAACATTTCAATCATATAGCCTGGCGCCTCTTTATCCGCACCCAAGGTTTCGCCACAGTCATGAAGCAACAGGATGGAACCTTCTGTCGAAGTGCTTCGAAGCTGATCAAGCAGAGTACTTTTGCAATTTTCGACTTTCCAATCCCCGAAGATGCCGGACCACATAATTACTTTATATTTCTTACTGAAAAGTGGGGTGAAGATATTGAAATGGCCCCATGGCGGTCTATAATAAACCACCTTTTCATTCGTGCATTCCGTTATCGCCTTTTCAGTCATTTCCAACTGTTTTCGCAGATGAATTGGTGATAGGACCCAACTTGAAACATGATGAAAATGATGGATACCTATCGTATGTCCCTCTTCATGCATTCTTTTAATAATCCCAGGATTACTTTTCACTTTACTGCCCACAACAAAAAATGTGGCCTTTATCTCATATTCCTTTAAAAGATCAAGTAATTTTATCGTATATTCAGGGTTTGGGCCATCATCGAAAGTTAGCGCAATCCCATTATTCGAATTGATTTTTTTGGTTATTCCCAGGCTGCATACACGAATAAGCACCGTTGGGATAATAGTATAAAATATTAATAGCAATAATAAAATAATAAAACTAATCAGCCATATATGCATCACACAAAACTATCCTCTCATTATTGATATTACCAATACTGATCCTTTCCCTATATCATAATCATTTACTACAATGCAGCAAATGTTATTGTATTCAGGTAATTCATTATAAAACCTCTCCTTACAATTTAGCATTTTTTTTTCATTATTTTCACTTATCATTATTTTTTTATTTTTGTAAAGGTTGAAGGACATTAGTTCTATTACAGCAATGTCTGCATTTTTTTATTTAAAAGATGTTGCAGTTGATTCCAGAAATCCGCTCCCTTTCCGCCGACTGTCTGCCAAGCCGCATCAAAGCAAGCGCCTATGGGGTCTCGACTAGCCAGTTATTCGGCAGGAGTGTCGCTAATTTCTTCCATCCTTTAAGGATTACTGTAAAAACATGAAGGATCCCCTATCATAAACTTGCTTCGGGATGTGTCCAAGCTTACAGTTTTTTCTTGAAATTACATTCCAGTTGATTCCAGAAATCCGCTCCCTTTCCGCCGACTGTCTGCCAAGCCTCTTCACCGTAGGCGGCTGTGGAGTCTTGGCTACCCAGTTATTCGGCAGGAGTGTCGCTCATTTCTTCCATCCATTAAGGGGTACTGTAAAAAAACATGAAGGATAAACTAGTCTTGTTT
>NZ_JVPL01000238.1:33992-40035 GCF_001054655.1 Bacillus sp. 220_BSPC | reverse complement strand
TCTTTAGATAATGCGGTTACTTCATCCTTTAACTCTTGGTTAACTTTTTTTAAGGACTGTTGCTCCTTCTCTCGTGTAGATATTTCACCCTCAAGATTTGTGTTTATTTTATTTAATTTAAGAATTTCTTCTTGATGTCGCTTATTAGTTTCTTTATTAATTTCTTCTTGCTGGTTATAGGCTTCATTTTCCTCTTTTAGTGAAATGATTTTACTATTTAAGTTTTTTATAGTTTCTTCTTTTTCCTCGATAAACTGTTGATCCTGTTGACGTAAAGCTTTTATATTTGTAATATCATCTCTCAATCGATCATTTTCCGTAATTACTTTTTGGGTTTGCTTTTTCTCATCATTCAACTTTTGTTCCAATTCAAAAGTTGTTAATTCTATATCGTTCTTTTCATCCGTTATTTGGGCGAACGATACTTCTAATTGTTTTTGTTCCTTTTTCAATTGCGAAATATTGGAATTTAAATACTTGTTATCATTTTTCAATTGATTGTTTTCTTTCTCAAACAAGATGATTTTATCATTGCTTCCATTCAGCTCAAAACGAAGTTTTTTAATTTCCTCATGAAGTGGCTGTTGTTGGAGTTGCTCCTTTTTCAAGTTTGATTCCAACTGTTTTATTAAAGAATGTAACTGTTTTTGATTCTCGTTTAAATCCTTGTTTTTAGTCTCGAATTGATCTATCGTTATTTGTTGATTTTTATTTGCTTTTGATAATACATATACTTCAGATTCTAATTTCTGAAGTTTCGATTCGGACAACTTCAATTTATTTAGTAGGTTTTTATTTTCTTCGGACAATGCTTTCATTTCATCATTTAAAGTATGATTTATTTTTTTATAGGATTGAAGCTCCTTGTCAAGAATGGAGATGTCTTTTTCAAAATCTGTGTGTCTTTTTTTATATCCTAAAATATCATCCTGTAGACGCTCAATAGTCGCATTATTCGTTTCGGTTTCCTTTATATAATTCTGCATCCTTATACTTATACCGTTTAATCTCTTCGAAATTTTTTGCTTTTCCTCGAGCAACTGAAAATTTTGTTTTTTTAATTCATCCAACTGTGAATAATGATAATTTTTTTTATAATTGTTCACCATATCTCTATACTTCGTAATTTCCGATCTGTAGTGAATAATTTGTTGTTGCAACTGGATAGGGTCATTCACCATATTGAAGTTAGAGGGATATTTTGATTTCAATTTCTAAGCCTCCCATTACATAGTGGTCAAAAAACACATTTCCTTACATTATGCAATAAAAAAAAATATGGTTACTTTCCAATATCCACCTAAAAAAACCTAGAAAAGGAATAATTATCAATCTTCTTTTAATAAGCTAAATAGTTCATCAAAAGCTAACTTGTTCCTATCAATAACAGAATCTATGTCTTTTACCAGTTCCTCGGAAAAAAAAACGGTCTCATCATCATCATCATCATTACCTATAATGGTACTTTTTTTATTTTCCATGTTAAGTAACATATACAATATAAACATGTTTAAAGTTTTGCTTTCCAAATAAATAAAACTTCTGTTTTTGTCGTTTTTGTTATTTTTTAGATCTTCCAGCTGCTCTTTAATATATTTATGGGTTAATTGTTTAAACAACAGGTTTTGTTCTTGAGCATCTTTATTTTCCATTGCTTTCACCTCACAAATTAATATTACCGCTAATTGAAATTTGATTGATCGCTGGTTTGCCTTCTTTAAATTCATCACAATAGGTGAATCCCATAATACTGCCTGAATAGGAGTCTAAGGCAATCCACTTCAATTGGAAGTTTTGAAAGGTAATCGTTTCTGAAGGTAGCAATAATTGTACATTAACCGGTTTCAGCCAAAATTCTTGACTACTTGCTTCAGCGTTGATTCGTTCCCAGGCACCAGGAGCACTCATTAATATTTTATTTTTATTGTTAATAATTTTACCTGAAAAGGTAAATGGAGAATTTTGAGGTAGTTTAATACAAATATATGGATTCGTGACAGGTTTATTTCCTAAGTTACGAATATGGTATGTCCCAATCAATAAATTTTCCTGTTCTTTATTGTGTGAGATATCTAATGAATATGTAAAATAGCTGATTACTTTAACATCGTGTTTGGTTTTAATATCCGTAATAATTTTTTTGAATTCATCGATATTGGATGTGACAATTTGATCCATTTGCTTAATCTTTTGTTTAAATTCAGTAATCTGGGTTTTCTTCACAATATACCACCCCTTAAGTTATAAAGAGAGGAGATTTCCTCTTCCCATTTATTTTTATGCTTACTTATTCTGAAGTAGTCGGGAAAAGGACAGGACTTTGTATATGGAGAATTTTGAGGTAGTTTAATACAAACATATAGATTCTTGACAAGTTTATTTCCTAAGTTCCGAATATGGTATGTCCCAATCAATAAAATTTTCCAGTTCTTTATTGTGTGAGATATCTAATGAATATGTATAATAGCTGATTACTTTAACATCGTGTTTGGATTTACTATCTGTAATAATTTTCAAAATCGATATGGATGTGACAATTTGACCCATTTAATTAATCTTTTGTTTAAATTCAGTAATCTGGTTTTCTTCACAATATACCACCCCTTAAGTTATAAAGAGAGGAGATTTCCTCCTCTCATTTATATTAGTGCTTACTTATTCTGCAGTAGTCGGGAAAAGGACAGGACATTGTAACGGAATGACTGGAGCAGGACAAGTAGGATTGAAAGGAAGGATATCTCTTGGTTGGCAAAATTCCGCCACTAACTCAAGAGTTACAGGAAAGGTAGATTGAATACTTTGGCATAAACGGACTGTAACGCCCAAGTCCAGAGTCAATGGACTTCCCTCAGTACTATTACATTCAAAGACACATACAAAGCAATCTACATCCGTATAATCCACCTTAACTTTAGTACCTTCCGGTGCACATAATATGACTTGTTCACACCTCGTAAAAGTTTGACTGGCTACTTGACATGTTGCGCCGTTAGTTTTGGTAACAAAAATTGTCACCTCAAAAGTTTTTTGTATGGTAACCAACTGCAGGGTAATCGGTGTACCATCAATTATAAATTCCCTATCTTGCCTACTTAAAACTACGGCTTTAAGTGGATCAACCTCACATGATACCGTATCAACTTCATCACAATCTGTATCCTCTAATTCCACACACACGGGAATATCAAAAGTTGCTTCATTTATAATCCAATCGTACACCTTCGTTGTGTTAATACAAAGGAGTTCCTGCCCCCCCGATAAACTTTTTGCTTGCATAAAGCAAACACCTCCAAATTCATATTAATGTCTTGCACGTTTGTAGCATATGATGGTAATTAAAGATGGGTGAAGAGATTAGAGCAGATTTCCGATTTTAAATTCAATTTAGATTTAGATAAATGTATGTAAGAATAAACGATGGGGGTATGTGTGATGAATCATAATAATCTTTATAGCCTAAAAGATATCGAATTATTGAAGAATAAACTCGATACTTATAAACAGATTTTGGAATCAGTAAAAGAAGGCGAGGTAGTAAATGATTATCTGTTTACAAAAAAGGAGAATCAAGAAATAAAACGACAGGTTAAGAATTTAGAAGGAGTCATCACAAAGATTAAAGAAACACAAACAAGTCAACTATCACAATATGCAGAACAGAATAAAAAAAATTCCGATCAGTTACAAGATGCAAATGTTTTTTTAAAACATTTACAGCAAGAACTGACAGACTTAAAAAATACAATAAATATACGTAATGTTACTCAACTAGATGATAAATTAAATACCTTAATAGAACTTCAACAAATTTTAATCTCTGCATCTGAACGAGACAATGTTAACATAAAAAATGAGGAAACCCTTCCTGAACACCATGTCAATAATCTTTCTTATCAAAATTCAAACTTACTGCCATCCAGTTATAAAAAACTTCAAAATTTACTCCAAACATCCAATCAAACGCATTTCCCATCAGATCAAATAAAAACTTTTACAGGATCAAACGATGTAAATGTAAACCAATTAAACCATCAAATTAAACAAAATTCCCCACAAAACATCCCTTCCACAAGTGGAATAAATAAAAATAAAAATTCTATGTTTTCTAACAGCGTCCCTGGCCAGGGTGTAGGGACATCAAAAATAAATCCAATGCGAGGAAATGCAAGGCCTGTAAAAAATCAAAATCAATTAGACGCTTTCAAGAATAATATGAACAAATTAGCCATAAACAACTCGAAAATACCAAATCTTAAAAATAATATTCAGGAAGATATCGATCAAACACAAGAGACTAAAGGTAAATTAAAGCAACAAACCCCAATTGAGAAGGAACAATCTGATCAGACGCAGGATTGACTTTAGTTAATGGTTAATAACAACTAAGGTTTAGAAGGGAAAACTGAAATGGAAGAAAATAAATTTATTATTCATGGTATTCAGTATGATATGATGATTGATCATTGCAGCTTATATCTGCCTTATGAGGCATGCGGGATTTTAGCTGGGAGAAATAACGAAGTCGACTCTATTTGGAAACTTGAAAATGAATTGAAATCGGATCGGCGTTTCTTCATCAGTAAGAATAAAATTGAGGACACTGTCCGAGAAATTTCCAAGCAGGGAAAAGACATTTTAGCAATTTATCACTCTCATCCCACAACAACACCTGTACCTTCTTATCTGGATATTGTTAATCACCCTGATCCTTCAGTGAAATTAGTAATTGTTTCTTACAAATTGAATGTTTTAAAAGTGAAATGCTACGACATAAGCAACGGATTATACAAAGAACGCCCTTTTTCAATTACACCCACGCATTAGCCCATATCATTTTATTAAAATCGCTTATACTATAATATAACGCTGAAGGAGTTGTTTGATTTGGATTTTAAAAATAGCCTACATCAGAAAGTACCCAAACCAAAAAGCAATCCAATAATAATTAATACCACCTCAACTGGAAAAAAAGTTATTCAAAAAAAATCAGGTGGTGGATGCGGTTGTTGGGGAATTAAGAAAAAACTCTCTTAATTACTAAGCAAACATCCGAGGTAATTTTCTCCATTCAAATGGTACCTTTTTAGATTTGAAAAGTAAGCTCTATTTTGAATGTACTTATTAACTTACTGGAAACAAATCAATCAGGCTTACAATTAAAAATTAATCCAGTAATTTCAACTTTCAAGGTACCCACTTTTAAACATACTAAGATTAGTAGTGCAGACCAAGACATTGGTTTGCACTACTATTTTTTATATATTTAACTAAAAAGACCATTACATTGGAGAGGGAAATCTGACTGCTTGAAAGTTAGTTAAAGGAGCCCCTGCTAAAATTTCCCCGTTCGCACCTGCGCTAAATATTACTTCTACCCGATCTCCTGCTTGTAACTGAAGGATTGTAGTAACAGATAGTCCAATAGTTCTTGACTTATCAAAGAAGCCATTTTCAATATCTAAAACATCTCCGTTTACATTAATTGAAATAGATGCTACATATTCTTCTTTTGAAGAATGCTTTTTTTTGTCTTTTGAAGATTTCCTTTTTTTGTAATAATCACATTTACAATGATCTTTTTTACAATAATCACATTTGCAATGATCTTTTTTACAATAATCACATTTGTAATGATCTTCTTTGTGTTTTGAGGAATTGTCTTTTTTACTTTTTGATGGACAAAATGAGGCTTTTGCAGTAATCTCATAAATTCCATTCTCAGTTGGAATAAATGTAGATATATGCGGATTATATTCATTTGCTAAGTCAAATTGTTCAGTTTGGTATAAAACTTTTACAAAGGGAGTAACCGCTGCTTCGTAACGCTGTGTTGTGCTCTTATTTGCTCTAAAAGCAGATGCTCTTACTAGATTATTTTTCAAGTCACACTGACAGTCATTATGTTTCTTATGGCACAAATGGCAGTCATCGTGCTTCTTTTCATCACAAATACAGTCATTGTGTTTCTTTTGACAACATTGACTGTCATCGTGTTTCTTTTGACAACACTGACAGTCATCGTGTTTCTTTTGACAACACTGAC
>NZ_JVPL01000238.1:0-33892 GCF_001054655.1 Bacillus sp. 220_BSPC | reverse complement strand
CGTGTTTCTTTTGACAACACTGACAGTCATCGTGTTTCTTTTGACAACACTGACAGTCATCGTGTTTCTTTTGACAACATTGACAGTCCGGTTGCTTTTGATCACATTTCTTATTTATTTCACATTGTAATACCTTTGTAGACACCACATAGACTGGATTATAATTTTTAATTTTAATCACCTTTTTCTTTATTTATTTTCGAGATATTTTATTCATAAACAGAAAAACTGTTTGTACAATATGGTACAAAAGTAAAAATAAGTCTAATCAAAAACAACAAAAATCCACTAGTTTTATACGTTTTAAGAAGTTGATTGTTTTGAACAAAAGAGTTGTGGATTTCTCAATGACCTTTTACTGTAACCTGTATATAACCATTTTAGATATAGGGCGAGTGAAATCAATATGGGTAAGATTAATTAGGATTCTTAAAAAGTTGGAAGAAAACGTTTGAACAATATGGGGGGATGGCTTCTAGAGAACGACGCGGGAAAGGTAGAACAAGAAGACCAAATCCAAAGAGTATTCACAAGAAGATCAGTTAAAAAAAGAGGCAGAATTTAAATTCCAAAAAAGCTAGAAAAACCCGTAAGGCAGCTTTGAAGAAGAAGAGAACATAACAACGAGTAATAAAATTTATGCTAATTGAACAAATTATTCGTCATAAAACTTTATCAATATGGTCGTTTTTTTGTGAAATAGCCGAAGTCCGTCGCTGTGGATATCATGCTTGGATACTCGCTGAAGAATTCGTTTTACTCACGAGAAGAAAGATTGGCAGGATTATGATCTAATTCAGGAAATATTTAAGACCAATATGAAAAAAGCAGGTGCACTCACCATCAAAATGTTTTTATAGAATAAGTACTTTGTCACGTTGAACCATAAAAAGATTCGGAGGTACATGCACAAATTCAATCGAAGGCCACATTTCATCAAGCGAAACCCCAATAGACCAAGGCGTTCATTATACCCGTCCTGAGTTCCAGCGCCGAGTATAAGAACTAAGGCTGAAACATTCATGTCCCGAAAGGTGGAACTGCCGGGACAATGCCCCTATGGAATCATTCTTTGGCCATTTTAAAGATGAAGTGGATTATATGAAGTGTCAATCATTTGATTAGTTACACCCATTAATTGAAGAGTATTTGGAAGATTACAATAAAAATCGTTACCAATGGATCCTAAAAAGAATGACACCCTCACAATACGCAAGTTAGTTATTAACTGCTTAAATTATAGGACTTTTTTTAAGACTGTCCATTTTGAAGGGCTGTGATAGGTACACTCTATCTTAATTAAAAAAAATGTAATATTTGAAAGTTTATATTATAGAAAAATATTACTAATATGACAAGAAATGTATTATCTAATACGATATAATAAGGATATTAGCAAGATGATAAATCAAGAAGGAGCTCAGATAGACTTAGTGTCACTGGGGTCATCTGTTTTCCCATTTACTCTAGGAGGTACATTTTGAAAGAGTCTATATCGAAAAAAGGATGGTTAAGTTTGGGGGCCATCGGGTTATTTTTCCTGGGGAAAATGAAATGGTTGTTTGCGCTATTGAAAATAGCAAAAGTAGGTTCCCTGATTTCTATTTTCGTTTCATTAAGTGCGTATGCCTTGGTTTACGGTTGGAAATTTGCCGTAGCCCTAGTCTATCTAATTTACATCCATGAAATGGGGCATTTACTTGCTGCAAAGAGAAAAGGCATCAAAACATCCAATGCCATTTTCATCCCTTTTGTCGGAGCATTAATTGCCCTTAAAGAAGAACCCAAGAATGCTAACCAAGAAGCTTATCTTGCCTTCGGTGGTCCTTTATTAGGTACATTAGCATTTCTACCAGCCATCCCCCTATTTATGATGACGGAAAATCCATTTTGGCTTTTAGTTATTACACTTGGAGCCATGATTAACCTATTTAATCTAATGCCTGTGCATCCTCTTGATGGAGGACGTATAGTGGGAGTCATCTCCACAAAGCTTTGGGTAGTAGGGATTATCGGGATGGTTGTATATTTATTTCTCCATCCAAATCCATTCTTAATTCTTTTCTTATTATTGGGTATTTCTAAGTGGTGGAAAGAAATTCGTAGCGAGACAACCAGAAATCAAAGAGACATCATCATTGAATTGAATCAATTTGGATTAAGGCAACTAGAACAATATGCAGCTGCAACAGATGAAGAAAAAATTCGCCTGGTTAATATTTGGAATATGGAATCAAGCCAACAATATGAAAAGTTTAACAACATGAAGAGTTGGCATATCCCGCTATTTGATGATAATAAGCTAAAAGAAAAAAAGCTGACCGAGGTAAAATTTAATATTTATAGATCCTTAATGGATGCTGCTAATTCGAATGAATACCAGAACGGACCGACTGATTTTGAAAATATAGGCACGTATGAACGAATAGCAGCAACCTTTTTTAAAGAAGTGCAAGAACAAACTGAAATTAGGGATAAAGAGAAATCCTATTACTCATCGAATCTCAAAACAAAAGTCATCTGGTTCTCATTATATATTGGGCTTGCCATTTTCTTAATGATAACAAGCTTATATGCAGGTGATTCAATGGAACAATATAAAACTTCATTACCGTAATACATTATGGAAGGGGACCTCATTTATGAGTGTCCCCTTTCACTTTCCATTTATTTAGGCTTTTGAAACATTAATGTTGATTATACTCTCTTTTATTACACCCTATAGTACTAAAGTCCCTGTTAATCGAAGAAAGATCATAAGTATTATCAAAAACTTAAACACCAAATATCTCAGTTCCTAAAATCAAATATACAAAAGTAAATATTAATTAAACCGAAATTACAATGATAACACTAAGCATCCAAATCTATGCCTATAACATTGACGGTATCTGTTAATACCATCATATATAGCAAAAAATTGTTCTCGATTAAATTGCTTCAAGTTTGGTTGGATAAAAACATCGTAATTTTAATCTGGTGTATCTAATTTACTTCCAAAGTTCAGTCCAGTGTATTTCTTTTGTCAAGTAATCGATATCTCTTAAAAATCGAGCACGAATTTTGAACTTGATTGTCTATTTGTTTATTCATCAATCTTTCTAAGACAACTTCTCTTTCTCTGGGTCTTGTCTTATTGGATATCAGTTTAATTTCTCACTCAAAAGTCAGCTCCAGAGAGATTCCCTAAGAAGGCTTCTTTTTCTTGTTTTAGTTTAAAGTCGGGTCTCCATTTTCTTAGAGTACATTAATTTATTAGCATTTTATCCAATTCACGAACTTTATCATATGACTCCAATAGTTGTTCAGGTATTAATGTTCTCCCATAATCCCAAGCATTAGTTTCTATTTCAGATTTTAGCTTTTCTTTTTCTTCTTCGTGACCATACATTAAAATCTTTAAATCATGTTTGTTTTTCTTAAAATCTAAATAATAACCAATCATACGATAAAGAATAATTTTAACAAAGTCTTCCTCTGTCTCTTTAATTCTAATTTTCCCTTTATAACCGTTAACTTGAAGGTAATTGAATTTTATAGTATTGGTCGATACGTTATAACTCATAGGTGCACTTAGATTATTGTCAAATTCATAAATAATATCCAAATTGTGCTCATTTAATGTGTTATTAATTATCTTTTCGATATCGCTTATATAAAGCATTTAACAATCACTTCCCTTTTAAAGACTTACTAAATTATAGTAGTAGGTTAAATTCTTCATCCTTTATCAATATAATAAACTGTTGAGGTATTAAAATCACACATTTAAAAATTCCCGTGCATGGTATTTGGTAGTGAGTAATCCAACACATTATAGTAAAGTGAGTTTACCGAAGAATATGATTATGTACCTTTTAAAGAAAAGCCAAAAATACGGTCTTCTTTTTAACCTCCATCGTTAGCTGCATAAGCAAAAAGCTATACCTACAGTTCCTTGAAATATTAATCATTACAAATAATTGACCTGTATTAGGTTTAATGCTACTCTATCCGCCCCCAATTGAGTAAATAATACATAATGAACTATATCTTTAAAAACAAAAAAAGACCCAAATCCTTGTGATATCAAGGATTTGAGCCTTTGTTAGTTGATGACCTGTGAGGGATTCGAACCCACGACCCCTTCCCTGTCAAGGAAGTGCTCTCCCACTGAGCTAACAAGTCGTATGTAAATCAATCTCTTTAGAGTTTGGTTTAAACCTTACTTAGTTGCTGACTTCTTGTCTGAACAAGATTTATTATATAGTGGTATTCAAAATAAAACAAGTAGTTTTGCTAAAAAAGTTTTTTTCCGTAAAGTGTGGTCTTAGGGGTTAATCCCTGAAAGTTCGATCTGACCCCAAAAATTTCTCGGAATAGAATCCACCTCACCTTTTTCAAGGAGAATCCAAGGCTCCTAATCATACGTTTACTCAACTTTAATTAACAAATATGATGTCCATTTACTTAATCTAAGACTAAAGTTGAAAGATCTTTACATTGGAGAAGGGAATCTAGCAGCCTGAAAGTTTGTTAAAAATGCTTCTGCTAAAATTTCTCCGTTTGCATCTGCGCTAAATAATACTTGCACCCGATCTCCTGCTTGTAACTGAAGGATTGTAGTAACCGATAGTCCAATAGGTCTTGATTTCTCCAAGAAGTCATTAACAATATATAAATCATCCCATTTATGACTATTGAAATGGATGCGACATATCCTTCTTTTGAAGAATGCTTTTTTCTGCAATAATCACATTTACAATTATCTTTTTTGTTTTTTGAGGAATCATCGCTTTTACTTTTTGACGGGAGAAACGAGACTTTTGCTGTTATCTCATAAATTCCATTTTAATTATAATCACCTTTTTCTTTTTTTATTTTCGGGTTATTTTATTCATTAAAAGAAAAGATGTTTGTACATATGTTACAAATTTGAAAATAAATCTAACTCAAACAGCAAAAATCCACTGGATTATATATCTTATTAAGAAGGTGGTCGTTAACAATAAGGAAGGGATTTTTGTGGATATAATCGGGGAAACAGATTCTTTATTCTCAATCTGAAAATGAGGTGAGGTATAATCGCACTTCAGTTTTGGTTGATGTTTTTTGTTTTTTTGTTAAAAAGTCTACATATTTTATTAAAAAAGTTATAATTTCATCTTCTTCCATTTACCCTCAAAACAAAACAGAACCAAGGTTCCCTTTTCACTTGCATACAAAACGTATGTTCGCATATAATGTTAGCAAGCAAGTCAGCAAAGGAGTGACTGGGAATGAAATATATACTTCGTAAACATATGGAAGAAAATGCTCCATTAGAAATAATTTATCTCTCCGAACAAGGTAAGATTACGCAACGGAAAATCCAGGTGCTTGAAATTTATCCAGGCCATATTCACGCATTCTGTTTTCTAAGGCAGACAAAACGGACATTTAAAGTAGCCAATATCCTTTCTGCCCGCCTTATTAAGGCCAGGTTTTACAGGTCTGGCTGAAGATTGCTCTTCAAAGTTCAACCTATTAACTCTTCTTCTTCCTGGATGTCCTTTTCCTGTTCAGTTAACGATTCCTCTTCATCTCTCAGACGATGAGCTAACCTTGAGGCGGCACTCGCGGCAATGCTTGCAACGATATCATCCAGGAAGGTATGCACGATTCCTTCTTGCTTCTTATCAAGTTCGTGTATGACGCCTATTTTATTTTTATCCAAATGGCCAAAGGTCGTTACAGCAATGCTTCCGTAACCGAGTACAGCACCAAAGGCAATCGTTTCATCCACTCCGAATAGCCCTTCATCTGATTCAACAATCGATTGCAGGGGTTCTGATAGCTTTTTTTGCTCTGCCAGTTTATCCAGCTCCACACCGACTAAAATGGCATGTTGAATTTCCCTTTTCAACAGGACACGCTCAACGCTGTGGATGCATTCCTCCAGCTTAAGATCAGCTTTGTACGGGAACTGCAATTCATAAACGATTTTTGCAATTGCCTCCACACTGACACCACGCTCCAATAATGTTCGTTTAGCCGCCTTTGTCACTTCCCTGCTGTGCACGTGTACATCTGCCATTTTATTCGCCACCTTTTTTTGTATTATTTTTCTATATCCTTGTATTATAGCACCTTATAATTTAAATTTTTAGAAAATATAACGAAAATTTTATATTCCAAATTCTTGTCGCGGGAAAAAGTTGCAAGGCTATGCTAAAATAATCAAGTAAGTTGTTTTTCATTATTAATTATCATTGAGGTGCGGGAGAATGAGTTTACGCAAAGGCACAATTAAAGAGTACATGTTTAAAAGCGAAGCTTTAGCAGAAGAATTGGAATTGCTTGTCTACTTGCCTGCTAATTATTCGCCATTGTATAAATATTCGCTTGTGATTGCTCAGGATGGCCGTGATTATTTTCAAATGGGCCGAATCGGTCGGGTAGCAGATGAACTGTTAGGGAATGATGAGATCGAGAATATCATCATTGTCGGAATTCCTTATAAAGACCGCTTTGACCGCAGGGGCAAATATCATCCGGACGGGGAACAGCACATTGCATACATACGTTTTCTTGCCCATGAACTAGTCCCGTTTTTAGATGATGAATTCCCAACCTATCAAATGGGACATGGTCGAACTTTGATCGGTGACTCTCTAGGCGGTACAGTTTCTTTATTGGCCGCTTTGCAGTATCCGCATACATTCGGGAAATGCATCATGCAGTCCCCGCTTGCCAATGAAGCAGTAATGGATGCTGTACGTAATTTTGAGGATCCGCATCTCCTCGAACTTTACCATGTGATCGGGACGGGTGAAACAGATGTACCGACGACGGATGGCAATAAGGCAAACTTCATAGAACCAAATAGGGAATTGCATAAATTAATAAACCAAAAAGGATTTCCTTGCTTCTATGAAGAATTTGAAGGTAATCATACCTGGAAATACTGGCAGGCAGATTTGAAACGAGCACTATTGGAAATGTTCTAATTACTCGAAGTCATCTGTTTGGGATGGTTTCAAGAAAAAAAACATGTCCAACTATAATACAACAATAAAAATATCAGGAGGTTTTATTTATGAAATATGGTGTTGCAATTTTCCCTTCAAAAAAACTTCAAGATTTAGCTAACTCCTATCGCAAACGGTATGATACGAAATATGCTTTCATACCACCGCATCTAACGCTTAAACCAACGTTCGAAGCGACGGATATGGAAATTTCAACAATCGCGGAACAATTAAAAGTCATTGCTCAAAAGTGCAGGCCTTTTACGATGAGCGTAACCAAAACGAAGTCTTTCCAACCCGTAAGCAATACTATTTATTTCAAAGTAGAATTATCCGAAGGGCTTCAAGAGCTGCATGATGCACTTAACAATGAGGATTTCATAAAAAGTGAAAGTGAACATGCATTTGTCCCGCATATTACGATCGCTCAAGATTTATCCGATAATGAGCATTCTGATGTTTTAGGCCAATTAAGCATGCTTGACATCAGCCATGAAGAAGAGGTGAAACGAGTTCACTTGCTGTATCAACTTGAAGACGGGGCATGGACCGTTTATGAAACATTTAGATTGGGAGCTGAATGATTTCGTGTTTGTAAAAATCGCAGAGAACAGCCAAGAGCTTGAAAACGCATATATGATTCGAAGAAAAGTGTTCGTCCAAGAACAAAACGTCCCTCTTGAAGAAGAGATCGATGAATATGAAAAAGAGTCCACACATTTCGTTTTATATGATGAGCAGCATCAGCCAATCGGTGCCGGCCGCTTCAGGGTCATTGACAACATCGGTAAAGTACAGCGCATTTGTGTACTATCTTCGGGCCGTAAGAATGGTGCCGGCGCCATGATCATGAATGCTATTGAGGAATACGCAATCCAGCAGGAAGTTCCTCAATTAAATCTTGATTCCCAAGTGCATGCCATCCCTTTTTATTCAAAATTAGGTTATGAGATCGTTTCCGACGAATTCATGGATGCTGGCATTCCTCATAAAACGATGAAGAAAACCATTTTATGATATAAAAAGCTGTCCTTTCAGTCTTCTGATTGGACAGCTTTTTTTGTTCGTTCATGGACTTAAATTATCGTTTTATGAAAAAAAACATTTCCGTTCAATGGCAATCTCATCAAAAATACATAGTCTATATATAGAAAGCAAGAAGGAGGGAAAATTTTATGGGTAACAATGATTTTAACCTGGATGAGTCTCAAAAAAGACTGATGGAGCTGCTGGTTTCGAGGACTTTGAGAAAACATGGTTTCAAAAAGGAAAAGGTCGATCTAACTGAAAAAGAGAGAAACAACCTTAAAGAAACCGTTCGTTATTTACAAGAGCAATCACTAAAAATCATAAACCAAGAAAAGAACATCACGGAACATGATGTTAATCCAGTTACCAATTCCATTCACAACAAATTCACGGATTCCAAAGATAAATGACGCACCATATCACCTAATCACCTTACTTGCTGGCGAGAAATAAGTAAACCGAGACATAGCAGCACTTACATTTCATTCCTAAAGCTCCAGCTTCTTTATTATTCATCCCCCACACACTAATACTTTCTCTAAGTATTTAAAAAATAGACGAATGAACTGATTTATTCGTCCAACCCGATTAACCATCAAAGCATATTTTAATAGGGAATAAAACCTAAGGAGGAAAAAACAACATGAACCAAAATGTATATCGTAGCAATTGTAACACACATGATGACTCTGAAAGGTCATGGTCGGCTCTAGATTCCGCTTCCAGACATCCCCTTTCAGGATTTTGTAACGACGATGACACAAAGATTGACCAAGATGCAAGACAGGATAATAATCAAGTTCAGCTTTCTGAAGAACTTATTTACATTAAAGATTCTTGTAATGTAAATATCACTTCAACGGATGTTAAAGCGGCCCTCTCACTACAAGCTGCTCTACAAGCTGCAATTGCGGTCATCGTAAGCATTTCCGTTGCAGATGCTGATAATGCTGAAAAGATCACTCAACAATTAATCCAATCTTCTAATGTTAAACAAATCACGCGCCAAAAAACGATTGTTGAAAACAGCCGTGATATCGACATTACAACAACTGATGCACAAATCGCTCTTAACATCCAACTTTTATTGCAACTATTGTTAGCCCTAATCGTGGAAATAGACATTCTTTAAGAAATCAACACAAAAAGGACACTTCACGTGTCCTCTTTTGTCTTTCTGGAGGAACTAGACAATTTCGTTGATGAACCTGCCTTTTCCTGTCATTCCAGGCGTTAAATCTTTCCTGACGCTCCTGCCCATTTCATGTTGATATGTGCCTGCTCCATATGTACTTACCCGATCATTATCTTGAATTTGATTTAATCCCTCAACGCTTTCCCTTTCCCTTTCCAACACCTGATTAAAACGGATGGGTATTCTAACTTTCCCTGCAACTTCGACCGTCCGGTTGGCATATTGAATATAATCAAATTGTGTGACAGGTGCTATGTATCCCATAGTAACCCCTCTTTATATTGAAATAGTTATGTTGTCATTTAATTACCCTGCCTGAACAATATTTAAACATGATTTCCATATTCTTTTTTCCTAATCTTCTGGTATGATGAGTATTGCCGATATTTTTAATAGATTAGAGGTATCCATTTATATGAATCAAGCAAAATCTGGCAATGAAATCGTACATTTACATACCGTTTCAGCTGGTGAGCTGCAGACACTTTTTGAAAAGGGAAAACGTGATCAGCTTTCTTGTATCATTTGTCATAAACCAGTGAAATTATTTATTGGAATCCATGAGACACCTTATTTTTATCATAGCGACCCATCGCAGGGACCCTGTGAAATGCCAATTTCAGAATCAATAAATAAAGATAAGCCCTTAGAATATATGGAACAGAATGGTTTTAGGATTCCTACATCACGAACCATTACTGAAACGAAAACCATTACTGAACCTTTCCTTAAAAGCCGTCCCATAACCGGCAATCCGAAATATTCAGATAAAACATATGACCTGGCACAATCAGAGGAACCATACTTTCAAGAATTATCCTCTTCAGGGGTTGTTCTCGATGCAGAGCAACTCAAGGCGGTAATGTCGATCGATGGACCCATCCTTGTCCTTTCAGGAGCAGGCAGCGGGAAAACCCGCGTATTGACAGTACGTACTGCCTATATGCTCACAGTGAAAAAGATTGATCCAAAAAGTATCATGCTTGTAACATTTACGGCGAAATCCGCAAAGGAAATGCAGCAGCGTCTGCTCGGCTATCCCAATATGACTCCTTCCCTTGTTTCTCAAATCGTTAGCGGAACATTTCATAGCATCTTTTATAAAATCCTGATTTTCCATGAACCAGCCAAATGGCAGCGGGATTTCCTTTTGAAGTGGGAGTGGGAAAAAGAAAAGGTATTGAAACAGGCTGGCAGGGAATTGGAACTTGATGATAAGGAATTTGCATATGATCAGGCCCTTCAACAAATTGGACTATGGAAAAACTCATTGGCTTTTCCGGAAGATATACAGCCTAAGGACGATTGGGAGAAATCCTGTTTACATTTATATAAGAAATATGAAGAATATAAACAGCAAACAGGGAAGTATGATTTCGATGATATGCTTGTAGGCTGTTATGTATTTTTAAAAAATAATCCGGAATTTTTAAAGAAATATCAGCAAAGGTTTAACTATTTTTTGGTCGATGAGTTTCAGGATATTAATAAAGTTCAATATGAATTGATAAAACTCCTATCTGCTGAATCAAAAAATGTATGTGCGGTTGGAGATGATGACCAATCCATCTATTCATTCCGTGGAAGCGATCCGAAGTATATTTTGAATTTCAATCATGACTTCCCTCGATCCCAAGTGGTGAAGCTGACGGAGAATTACCGCTCTTCCCATGAAATTGTCGCTACAGCGAACCGCTTGATCAAGCGAAACCAGAACCGGATGGAGAAAAAGATGAGGGCACAGCATGATTCAGGAAATCCACCTGTTTTATTTTATCCTTATGATGAAGAATTGGAAGCGACGATGATCGTATCCGATATCCAAGAGAAAATATCCAAGGGAGCAAACCCTGGGGACTTTGCAGTATTGTACAGGACACACACGATGTCAAGGGCCATTTTTGAACGGCTAGCCGCTTCGAATCTGCCATTCGTCATTGAAAAGGATGCGGATTCGTTTTATCAGCGCAAGGTCATTCGAGGCATGCTTGCCTTTATGCGCTTGAGTTTGTTCCCGCATGACAGCAAGGCAGCATCTGATGTCCTTTCCTCCCTATTCTTAAAGCAAAGTATATTACAAGAGTTAAAAGCAATGACAATATTGCAGGATTGTGATTTCATCGATGCATTTGCTTTTGTTAAGACTGGACATGCTTTTCAAGAACGAAAATTAAAAACGATTCCGGGACAGATTCGGTCTTTAAAAATTATGTCGCCAATCGTAGCGTTAGAGATCATCGAGAAAGATTTAGGATACCAGGAATATGTAAAAAAACGCGGTAATGATGCGAACCTGGAAAAAGGGTCCGATGACATCCGTGACTTAAAGGTGGCGGCAAATCGTTTTCCAACCGTTGCCGCTTTCATTGAACATGTCGATCATATGACTGCGATGGTCCAAGAGATTAAACAGCTATCGAAACACTTTAAGGATGCCATACAGCTTACCACCATACATCGTTCCAAAGGGCTTGAATATCAAACCGTATATGTCCTTGCTGCTGTCGATGGCAGCATTCCTCATGATTTCGCACTTGAATCTTACCGAAAAGGGGAACTATCCCCTCTTGAAGAGGAAAGACGATTGCTCTATGTAGCGGCAACCAGGGCTAAAAAGGATCTTTACCTTTCCATCCTGCAAACTAGACGCGGACGGACTGCCCATCCATCACGTTTCCTGAAGCTTTGACCAAAAGCCGACGCTATAAATCTTGCAAATGGACTTTTTAAAATTAAAAAACTGCAGGCAAACTCGCTTTTTTTCAAGTTTGTCTGCAGTCTGAAGGCCTGCATGATAGCAGGCCCTTTTTCATTTTTTATTAATCATATTGGATATCGTCCCGAAATCAAGTTTATTCCCTTCAGCTACGATGGAATGTACGATTTTATCTTCCGTTTCCTTATTGACCGGCTTATTCGCTATTTTTGAAACGCGCTTAATGACGTTTCTAACCGTTGTTTCATCTTTGAAGTTGGCTCCTTGCAGCGAGTTTGCCAATTCTAATACATCTTTCATATTTACGCCGGTTTTACCTTCTATGTTTTTAAAAAAGTTATTATCCATACTTAAGCCCCTCCCTTTTCTGTACCTATCCTATGGCATTATCAGA
Source organism: Bacillus sp. 220_BSPC (assembly GCF_001054655.1). NCBI lineage: Bacteria > Bacillati > Bacillota > Bacilli > Caryophanales > Bacillaceae > Bacillus > Bacillus sp. 220_BSPC. Next base: position 21,569 of record NZ_JVPL01000238.1, on the reverse strand, counting down.
AAAAAGTGCTAGGCCCATACAAAAAAAATAAAAGGAATAGGCTTCTTCTGCCCATTCCTTTTACGCATTAGCAGAAAGAAGCCCCTACAATGATCAATAGGATAAACAATACAACGATTATCGCGAAAGTGGAACCGCCGCCACCGTATCCTCCGCCATAACCGCCGCCGTATCCATAACCGCTGCCGCCACAACAACCGTAGCCACCAAAACCAAACATACATATCACCTCGCTCTCGCTAAAGCTTACTGATAACATATGTAGGTCTGGACAAATATGTATAGGCCATGTCCTAGTCCAGGCTGCCTATTTCCGCTTGTTTCATCCTTTTGGCCTGAAAACCAAAGCTCCGATGAATCCAAAGACGATTGCTGCAGAGATACCGGAACTTGTAATTTCAAACATGCCTGTCAGTACGCCGACTAGACCATGCTTTTCCGATTCCATCATCGCCCCGTTCACCAGCGAGTTCCCGAACGAAACGATCGGTATGGTTGCTCCGGCACCGGCAAAGTTAACAAGCGGCTCATATAAATCAAATCCGCCAAGAACAGCCCCTATTACAACGAACAAGCTTAACGTATGTGCCGGTGTCAGCTTAGCAACATCGAAAAGAAGCTGGCCGACTACACAGATCAAGCCACCGATGACAAAGGCCCAAAAAAACATTGCTAACATCGAAATCTCTCCTTTTTCATGAATTCATCCCATATTCAATTGCTACGGCATGGGCAATGCACGGAATCGTATCTTTTTGCTGGACGGAAAGCGGTGACAATAACGCTCCTGTTGCGACAAGGAGGATTTTTTTATATTTACCGGAAATCATTTCATTTAATATATGACCGTATAAAACGACTGCCGAACATCCCGCACCGCTCCCGCCAGCCAAAACAGGCTGGTCCTTTTTGAAAATCATCAATCCGCAATCCTTGAGTTTTTCCTGATTGATATCACAGCCCTTTTGCTTTAATAAGTCAAGAGCTGTCTCCCTCCCTATTTGACCTAAATCACCGGTAATGATGAAATCGTAATCATCCGGGGTCAAACCAGTATCTTTGAAATGGGCAAGTATCGTATCGGCGGCCGCCGGGGCCATCGCTCCCCCCATATTGAAAGGATCTTTCAATCCCATGTCAATGACCTTTCCGATAGTGGCGGAGACAATATGGGGAAATTCCCCTTGCATGCTTCCATCAGGAGCAACCAGCGCCACCCCCGCTCCCGTTATCGTCCATTGAGCTGTAGGTGGTTTTTGCCCGCCATATTCAGTTGGATAGCGAAATTGTTTTTCAACAGCTGCATTGTGGCTCGAGGCACCTGTCAACACATAGTTAGCACCGCCATAATTAGTGATGAAGGCAGCTAGAGCAAGCCCTTCCATCGATGTGGAACAGGCTCCAAACAAGCCGAAATATGGAATTCCATTGGTTCTGGCCGCAAAGCTTGTCGGTGTAACCTGATTGATTAAATCACCCGCCAAGAAAAATTGTACCTGCTCCTTGTCAATCTTGCCTTTCTCCAATGCAATCTCTACAGCTTTCTCCATCAAATGCCGATGAGCCTTCTCATATGAATCCTGCTCCATCCACAAATCGTCGTATAAAATATCGAAATCACCAGCGATTTCTCCATTAGCTTCAAATGGCCCGCCTGTTACCCCTGTTTCCAAGATGACCGGTTTATTGGTGAACATCCATGTTTGTTTTCCCTTTAACACCGCTTAGCCTCCAATCATTAGGTAAATCGTTTTTATCAACGCCACGACAAAGGCTGAAAATACTCCAAATAAAATGACCGATCCGGCCAATTTAAACATATTGGATCCAACTCCAAGTACAAAACCTTCTGTCCGATGTTCGATTGCTGCCGAAATGACTGCGTTACCGAACCCAGTGACAGGGACGGCACTCCCTGCCCCCCCAAACTGGCCAATGCGGTCGTAAAACCCGAAACCGGTCATCAAAAGGGCCAGAAACACCATGGTAGCCGTTGTCGGACCTCCTGCTGTCTGCTCCGTAAAGTTAAAAAAATAAATATAGAAGTAGGAAATGGCTTGTCCCACTATACAGAAAATACCACCTACTAAAAAGGCCTTCAAACAATTCTTCACTATCGGTCTTTTAATTTCATGCTTCCCTTGGAGCTGCTGATACGCATCCTGTATTGGGGTCGTTTTATCCTTGCCGCTCATATTGCTGAACCTCTCTTCTAAATTAATTCTTTTTGAAGTTCTTCAATTTCCTTGAACTTCTTCCTTGCCTTTTTCTCGGGTACATCTTTTTTCTTAAGTAACTCGTTCAACCTTACCGATTCCAAAAAGATTTTATAATCGCTAGATACGATAAAATCATTTTTGGGAAACTTCTCTTCCAGATTTTCAGTCACAGTCTTTTCAATTTTCTTCATATGAAAACGTTGTAAGTGCTTAACTTTATAAGCGACGATAATCTTTTTGTCGTTTTTCACGACGATCACGTCATAGATGGTGTCTTCATTAGCAACTGTTTCCTTGACCTTTGAGATCAGTCCCTTTTCATCCTTTTCATCCATCCCATTAATGATATCCATCGGTTCAGGATTCGTACGTTTAATCATCGCAAAATTCTCCGTTTTTCCATCATTCTGATTGCTGCACGCCGTAAGTACACACAAAACAACTATAAAAATCAGCCAGCTTCCCTTAAAATATCTTCCTTGTCTGAACATAGAATCACATCCTAATTTATCGTTCTATTGTTATTTTCTTGTTTAACGGTTTTTTTATGAATGGTAGGATTAGGAAATAAAAAAACCCTTCCAAAATGGAAAGGTTTTTTCACTCAATAGCCTTTATTTTTATTGTTATTATTACAGCCACAATCTTTCTTGATTTTGATTGGCTGATCTTTTTTTATCGGTTTTGCATATGCCCATGGATTATTCTGTTTCTGATTCAATTCAAAACTCCTCCTTTAAGATCTATATCATACTATATGAATGATTAGACAAGTTGTTTCCAATCAAATGTCCATAATTTTACTGATTATGACCTCAATTATCGCTCCTACTGCTGCAACGGCAAGGATTAATATCAGTACGTCGCCTATAAACCAATGTTGGATATAAAGGAAAACCAGAAAAAGGCTGACCCAGACACCCACGCACCAAAAACAACTTAGCAATTGACCAATCCACCCCAGCAGACCCTTTTCTTTGGGCATTAAAAATATTTCCACAATTCCTTCTTCATTTTTTTCCTCTATCTCTTTAAAAAAGGGGCTGCGCAGCGGCTCCATGATTTTATCGAAAACGATCAAGCGTGTCAGCCTGAAGGAAGCCAAGCCTAATATGATAAATAAGGTAAATTCACTTTGTGGGGGAAACATTTAATATTGCTCCTTCACTTGGATTCTTCAATTATTTTGGCATCGATAATATCCGGCAGACCCACGAATCGGATATGGTTCCCTCTTTTAATTTTAACTGATTCCCCTCTCATGCCCAACACATGAAACCGAAGCTTTTCTCCGTTAATTACAGCCTCACATAATGGTTTTGGATAACCTTGATGATTGGATAGGCGGGAAATGATGTCACGGGAAGATTCTTTCTTCTCCACCTTTTTCCTTTTTCTCTTAACTGGCTTTTCATTTTCCTGTTCTATTTGTTCAGGATCATCCATTTTTTCAACCGGAGCTTGCTCAGGGACATATTCTTCCGTGATTTTCCTTAATCCCGTAATCTCTTTTTCAATTTCCATCATGGCATCATAAACACCAAATTCGCGTTTGACCTGTTCGATTTTTTCTTCTTTATGCTCGGCTTCTTCCTGAAGTTCCGGCTCAGCGCTGTCTTGAGGTTTAGCCTTTTTCGTTCGAAAATCACTTTGCATATTTCCACGCAGATCTGATATTTTTGCTTGATCGACATATATAAGTGGTTTGGATTCCTTATCGCCATTTTTCTCTGACATGAAAACCCTCCTTAATATTTCAAAATATCCACGGACTGCAGCTGTTCCATTTGGTATTGGACAACTTTTTTCCCGAATTTATGCCTTATGAACAAACTGGATTCTTTTTTTTGTTCCAATTTCCCGAATAGTGTACGGTCATTGATGATGAACTTACAAACAGGCTTAGGTGCAAAGGCTGGAAGTCGGGACAATAGCTCCACCAATTCCTCGGCGGTATATGAAGTGCTGATATTTTTTTCATGTAAATTGATATGTCTCTTCAGCGTATTTTGTATGGTTTGTTTTCCATCAGCACAAGGCACACCAACTTTTTCCATGTCCATGAAATCCCCTCCTTCTTTTTCTAGAATAGGGTTGAAAGCAGCTTTATGCCGATTCTCGCAAACAATGAATATCCGCTCTATGTATCATTTATATGAAACTCACCCTTCTTTATGCTGGAGATGTGACACTCCTTCAAAAAAGGACATCAAACCAAGCTTGGATATTCTGGGCATTTTTGGAGAAAACTAAAACATTTGAAGATGAAAAAATCGGATAGATTTCAAATGAGGATGCAGCAATTAAAGATTCCTGAGGAGTGGAAAATCGATAAAAAAGGGGACCGATATCGGTCCCCTTCTTTTACTGTCATCCGATTATATGGTAACCAGAATCCACATGGATATTTTCCCCGGTAATCCCGCGGGACATGTCACTTAATAAAAATACTGCCGTATCCCCTACTTCTTCTGGAGTCGTTGTACGACGAAGCGGTGCTTCTTCTTCAATCTTCTTTAAAATGGTATTGAAGTCGCGAACACCTTTTGCGGATAGGGTACGGATAGGTCCCGCTGAAATAGCATTCACTCGAATGTTATCTTTGCCAAGATCACTTGACAGGTAACGGACATTGGCTTCAAGTGAAGCCTTAGCCACTCCCATTACATTATAATTAGGCATGACCCGCTCACCGCCAAGATACGTCATTGTGACGATGCTGCCGCCTTCCGGCATGATTTCTTTCGCCGCTTTAGCTACAGCCGTTAAAGAAAATGAACTGATATTATGGGCAAGCAAGAACCCTTCACGGCTCGTGTTGACGAACTCACCGTCCAGTTCTTCCTTGTTAGCGAATGCGACACTGTGTACCACGCCATGAATGATACCTGTTTCTTCCTTAATCGTCGCAAAACATTTTTCAATGCTTTCATCCTTCGTTACATCACATTGTAAAATGATGGAGGGCTCCCCTTCCAATGTAGAAGATAGTTCCCTAACGCTTTTTTCCGTACGGTCTTTTCCGTAAGTGAAAATCATCTTTGCACCTGCTTTATGTAAGGAACGGGCAACTCCCCAAGCAATACTTCTTTTATTCGCAACACCCATTATGACAAACGTTTTTCCCTCTAATGAAAAAGTCATCGTATGTGACCTCCTATTTTTAATACAAGTTATTAGTACCTGCTACTAATGACAGTATATCAAATTTCCTTTGATAAAAACACCGTTTTCTAAAGTCCTCTGGGAATGACCCTCCAGGAGGGCCTTCTTTGACTTATAGTAAATAGCCCATTAATAATGTTGCTAATCCGAAATAAATAAGAATACTGATAAGGTCATTTATAGTTGTAATGAAAGGACCTGAAGCTACTGCTGGATCGATTTTCATTTTATGCATGAGAAGCGGGACGATTGAACCGGCAAGTGTGGCAACGATCAGAGTTATGAAAATTGAAATACCGACCAATAAACCCAGCATTAAATCTTTTTGCCAAAAATAGACGATGAAAATGATGGCAATTCCGCATGTCAGACCAATAATAAGGCCAGTTCCAGCCTCTCGAAGGACTAGTTTCCACTTGCTTTCCTGTTCTAATTCACCTGTTGCGATTCCTCTGACCGCTACTGCCAATGCTTGTGTTCCTGTATTTCCAGCCATGCCGCCAATCAATGGAATAAATACAGCCAGAATCGCTTTTTGGCTTAGTGTCTCTTCGAATCGCCCGATCAAACTCGCAGTCAGCAAGCCTAAGAACAAGAGGATGACCAACCATGGCAGCCGTTTTTTTGCAGCTGAAAATGGACTCTTATCAACATGATCCAGATCAGATATACCGGCGAGTTTTGAATAATCATCCGATGCCTCTTCATCCATGACATCAATGATATCATCAACCGTAATAATCCCTAACAAATGGTTTTGGAAATCGACGACCGGCACGGCAAGGAAGTTATAGTCCCTTATTTTTCGTGCCACCTCTTCCTGGTCTTCAGATACAGGTACGGAAACTACCCTGTCATCCATTAAATCACCAATTAAAGCATCTTCATCTGCTATGATCAAAGTCCTGAGCGACAAAACACCAAGCAGCTTCTTATCCTGATCGGTAACGAACACATAATATATCGTTTCCGCATCCGGAGCTTCCCTTTTTAAGATCTGCATGGCTGATCGAGCCGTTTCATTTGCTTCAATGGCAATGAACTCTGTCGTCATGATACTTCCTGCCGTAGATTCCTCATAATTCAGAAGTTCCTGGATTTCGCTTGCCGCTTCATCATCCATGATGGTCAAATAGCTGACGGCCTGCTCATCATTGATTTCATTCAGGACGTCAGCAGCATCATCCGCATACATATGGGAAAGCATATCAGCTGCGTAAGAAGGATTCATTTCGGCCAACAGGCTTTCGTAATCCTCTTCATCTATTTCTATATTCTCAAAAAGGTCCGCCATTTCTTCCGGTGACAAATATGTGTAAATGACGGATCTGAATTCATCTGACAAGCTTGTATAAAATTGAGCCTGATCATAAGGGTGCATTTCAAGGAACTCCGTACGAAACTGATCTAGATTTTCCGTTTTAAGCGCTTCAAGCAAAAACTCGTTATTCACTTGACTACTCTCCCGTTCCCTCTCCCGGTCCTTCATCTCCTCCATAACCATACACCTCCTAAAACATATTTTTTCATTTCCTCGTTTATATTTTATTTTTTAAATAATACTATACTAATACCATAAACATATACAAAACAAACAAAGGATGTGTCAAATGAACATCGATATCATAGGGGACATTCATGGATGTTTCGCTGAATTCAGGCAGCTGACCGAAAAAATGGGCTATACATGGGAGACTGGGGTTCCTGTACATCCCTCTGGAAGGATTCTCGGCTTTGTAGGGGATTTAACCGATCGCGGCCCCAATTCCCTTCAGGTAATCGAGGTTGTCCATGAATTAGTCATTAACCAAAATATAGCAAGGTATGCCCCAGGTAACCACTGCAATAAATTGTATCGTTATTTTTCAGGCAATAAAGTACAAATATCACACGGTTTAGAAACTACTGTAGCTGAATATGAATCACTGAACAGTCGGGAGCAGAAGAAAATCCGAAAAAAATTCATGGATCTATATGAACGTTCCCCACTTTATCAAATCATGGATGAAGGGCGATTGATCATTGCCCATGCAGGAATTCGCAGTGACTATATTGGTCAATATAGCAGTAAAGTAAAAACCTTTGTCCTCTATGGTGATATAAATGGCTCCAAACATCCGGATGGGTCTCCGGTCAGGAAAGACTGGGCCAAATCATACAAAGGGGAACCTTGGATCGTATATGGCCACACACCTGTCCCTGAAGCTAGACAAGTCAATCATACATACAATATTGATACAGGCTGCGTCTTCGGTGGAAAACTGACGGCTGTCCGTTATCCCGAAATGGATCTTCAAGAGGTGCCTTCAACGATGCCATATATAGCGGAAAAATTCAGGACATCTTTTGATTAACCAAAAAAACTCGCCATCTTGGTGAGTTTTTTTGCGTCTATGTTTTTTTACAAAATCTTGAATCATTCGTTTTAATGTGCCCCGTTATAAAAATCAGGAATCCCATTCTTTACTTCCATCGAGCAAACGGGACATATCTTCTGGCAACTCTTCTTGAAACAACATCATCTTCTTTGTGAAAGGATGTAAAAACTTCAACTCAAAACAATGCAGGGCTTGGCGAGGTATACCTCTCCTGTTCCCTCCATATAAATCATCACCAGCAAGCGGGTGACCAATATGCGCCATATGGACCCTGATTTGATGTGTACGCCCTGTTTGGAGTTCCAAATCAAGGAATGTATGGGACTCTGTGTGTGCCAATACCTTAAATAGGGTACAGGCATGCCGGCCATCCTCCCTAACTTCCCGTTCAATGATGCTGGTCGATTTTCGTCCGATTGGCGCCACTATCTCTCCTACAGGTCCTTCAACGATCCCCTCAGCTATGGCTTGGTATCTCCGTTTAACCTGTCCTGATTTTTGCTGTTCACTTAATAGGTGATGGATATGCCGGTGCTTGGCAATTAAAACCAGACCTGATGTGTCCCGGTCAAGACGTGTAACTATATGGATCGTCGCCTGTACTCCCGTCTTCCTATAATAACCCGCCAAGCCATTCGCCAGACTGCCGTTGGGATGCTCGCGGGAAGGAATGGTATTCATGAAAGGGGGCTTGGCCACCACCAATACAAACTCATCTTCATACCTGACATTCAGGGGGATCGGTTCCGGTAAAAGGCCTTCGCTTGCCTGCTCCGGCGGGAATATGACGGTGACGGTGTCACCTGTTTCAATCCGTTCCCTTACGGTTACTTCTTCGCCGTTCAACCGGATATATCCACCTTTAAACTTAATATCCGTTAATGCTCGTTTTGAAATATCGCATTTGCTGAGAAACTCTCGCAATAAAGAGCCAGAATCCTCTTCAGTTACCGACCAGGTCAAAGAAAAGTTTTGATTTGACATGAGGTGTGTCTATCTCCTTAATTAGCAATAAATGAATCATGCACTCTTTTCCAGAAAGGAAAAGGGCGGAATCTGGCAAATCGGATCTTTTCATCTGCCACCCGACACTGTATCGACTTTACATTTTCCTGAAGCAAGGACAAATGGTCGACCGTAATTTGAAAATTGACCGCATTGACCGGCCTGAACATACATGTATGATGTGCCGGCAGCAGAAGTGGAGATCCTACCGTTCTAAACACCCGGTTATTAATGGATGCCAATTCGGTAATCTGGATGGCATCGATTGATGGATGGACGATGGCCCCGCCAAGCGCCTTATTATACGCCGTGCTTCCAGATGGCGTCGCAATGCATAAACCATCTCCACGGAACGTCTCGAAATGCTGGCCGCGTATTTCAACGTCCATTACGAGCGTCCCTTCAACACTTTTGACTGTCGATTCATTCAAAGCCAAAAATCTGTTTTCCCGTCCTCCATGCTGATAACGGACAATCGTTTCGAGCAGTGGATATTCCACTATTTGAAATGGGGTTTTGGCTAAAGCTATCACCAATTTTTCGATTTCATCAGGGGTCCAATCTGCATAAAACCCAAGATGTCCTGTATGTACTCCAACAAAGGCGGTTTTATCCAATCGATTCTTATAACGGTGAAAAGCATATAATAAAGTGCCATCACCACCGACAGAAATGACAATATCCGGCTGATCTTCGTCATATTCCAAATGAAAGTCCTGAAGATACGTTCGCATCCTTTGCATTAAAGTATTCGATTTCGCATCTCCTTTTGACGTAATCGCAAATTTCATGTAATCCCACCTTCAATTTAGATTTCTTCTCGTTTACCCATTTATTTGTTCAAGAATCTTTCTTCCGGGAAAAAAGACGCTGTGCTTCCTGGATTTCCGTACGGATTTGCGACATCTCTGCATCAAGCAGGAAGGCAGCTTCAGCTGCACGTTTGAGTCGCAGTTGAATATCCTCCGGGAAAATGCCTTTATATTTATAATTTAAAGAATGTTCAATCGTCGCCCAAAAATTCATCGCAAGAGTCCTGATTTGAATTTCGGCAAGGATATTCTTTTCACCATGTATCGTCTGGACCGGATAGCGGATTACAACATGATAAGAACGATAGCCGCTAGCTTTTTTATGGGAGATATAATTCCTCTCCTCGACTATTTCGAAGTCATTTCGACCTCGTAAAAGTTCAACCACCTGTTCGATATCATCCACGAACTGGCACATCATGCGAAGCCCTGCAATATCCTGGATCTCAGTTCCCAATTTATCAATGGGAATGTCCTTTAGGCTCGCCTTATCCAATATGCTGACAATCGGCTTTACCCTGCCTGTTACAAATTCGATAGGTGAGTGAATATTCTCTCTCTCAAACTGTTTCCGTAAACCCTTTAGCTTAACCTTCAATTCTTCGACAGCCTGAGTATAAGGCGCCAAGAAATCGTCCCAACTCTCCATTGCCACACCACCTATATCTATCTAAAAAGCGCCTGTTCAACTCTGGTATGGGCAGAACGCTCTCCTAAACCCAGCAGCCAAATGACTTTATGCCAATTCACCACAGGATCCTATTAAATCTTTCTCTAGCAAAGAATATGTATTAAATTTCTATATATACGATTGACCAATTCTCGTGCTCAACGTTTATATTTTATCATATCCTGCAATTGATTCCTAAAAATTCAAGTACAATAGCAAAAAATTATTGAATTCAATTTGACAGCTGGAATGGTTCTTATATGATTAACCTAAGAATCAGCGTGAAAGGATGGGACACATGAACCAGCATATTGAAATTGAATTTAAAAACCTCTTAAGCGAAAAAGAATTTCGTCAACTGATCGAATACTTTCATGTCGGGGCATCGAACTTTAAAACACAGAAAAACCATTACTTCGATACACTTGGATTCTCTTTGAAACAGCAAGACTCTGCACTTAGGATCAGGGAGAAAAATGGGCGATACGAGCTGACTTTAAAACAGCCCGCTACAGAAGGATTATTGGAAACGAATCAAGATATTCCTGAAGAAACCGCATATGGCTTCCTGAAACATAACATATTCCCTGATGGCGAGATCCGACATCTTATCCTCGAGTGCGGAATTGATCCAAAAGAATTTACCTGCTTTGGGACACTACAGACAGACCGTTTTGAATTTCCTTACAAAGAGGGCCTGCTCGTTTTAGACCATAGTTCGTATTTGAACCAAGAAGACTTTGAGCTTGAATATGAAGTGTCGGATGCAAAAGCCGGGAAAAAAAACTTCCTGACCCTCCTTGAAACCCTTCAAATTCCGGTAAGGGAAACCGAAAATAAGGTTAAGAGGTTTTATCGTGCCAAATTCCAAAAATAATCCTGTTTGAACCCATTCGGAGGTGGAGAGTTTGAAAATCCAAGATTTCAAAACGTTTATGAAATTGCAGGCAATCCAGCAATTCACGAACGGCAACATCAAAAATACAAATTCATCTCGATCCCTTTTCCAGGACATGCTCTCGGCATTGGTTTCGGGTGATGCTCTAGAAGGCACTTCGCAGACATTGGGTTCCTTATTATCCAATGTGGAAACGGAAGCGAAGAAGTCCTTTCTTCAACCCATCGGCCTGACATCCATGAACATCAACCCGATTTCCACTGCCCACGCTAACAATCAGAGCAGCGAAAACGCAACAAACTATGATCATATCATCAGCCAGGCGGCAAGTTTATATAATCTCCCGGAAAAACTGATTAAGTCTGTCATTAAACAAGAATCGAACTTCAACCCTGAAGCCACCAGTTATGCGGGTGCAACAGGCCTTATGCAGTTAATGCCAGCAACTGCAAAAAGCCTTGGGGTGGATGATGCAACCGATCCAGAACAAAACATCATGGGCGGGAGTAAATATTTAAGTCAAATGATGGCACGTTATGACGGGGACATTCAGGTTGCCCTTGCTGCTTATAATGCCGGGCCAGGAAATGTCGATAAATATAACGGCATCCCTCCTTTTAAAGAAACTCAGAACTATGTCCAAAAAGTTTATGGCACATTTTCAAGCTAAAGCAAGCTGACCCTGTTTATTTATGATGGGTCAGTTTTTTCATGTCTATATATGCTTCTTCCACGCACCCTGAACAAATGGTAAAGCTCCTCAAATGCTGTCATCTTCGTTCATTTCCCTGTGTCATACTACAGATGTAAAATTTTCTTTAAGCTATATATTTGTTATATCAGTACGTCATTGATAAAATATGAATAAATATCAACCATCTTTCTTTAAAAGGAGTAATCAACATGATGCAAGGGAACCCTACACCATATGAATTAATTGGAGAAGGGCAATTACACAAATTAATTGATGTGTTTTACTCCAACGTTAGTCAACACCCGGATCTGCAGCCAATATTCCCTGACGATTTAACTGAAACGGTCCGTAAGCAAAAACAATTTATGACTCAATATTTAGGCGGTCCCTCTTTATATACCGAAGAGCATGGCCATCCTATGTTGCGGGCTCGACATATACCTTTTGAAATCACACCAGAACGTGCGAAAGCATGGCTCTCATGCATGTATCAAGCCATGGACGAAGTTGGCCTTGAAGGTGAGATTAGGGAGTTTTTCTATCACCGCCTCTATTTGACGGCACAGCATATGATCAATACATCCGGAACTGACGGGAAAGGAGAAGGCAGTTGAGCGCACAAAAACCAGTTTTCAATATTTCCGATTGGATCAAGACGCAGCATTGCTATGATATAGGAAAAAAGCCAATTGAAATTTATGTTTTTGTTGATCCGCTTTGTCCCGAGTGCTGGGGCTTAGAACCAATTATTAGGAAATTACAGATAGAATATGGCCAATTGTTCAGTTTACGCCATGTTTTAAGCGGTAAAATCGATACTCTTAATATGGGGAAAAATAAAAATTATGAAAACCTTGCTCAAGTTTGGGAAAAGACAGCCAGCCGCTCGGGAATGTCCTGCGACGGGAGCCTTTGGTCTGAAAACCCAATCTCTTCTCCATATACAGCTTCCATCGCAATAAAGGCAGCGGAATTGCAGGGCCGTAAATTGGCCATTCGCTTTTTAAGGCAGCTTCAAGAATATGTATTCATAGGTAAAAAGGATATATCCAATATCGAGGTCTTGACCGAATGTGCCAAAATGGTCGGTTTGGATGTGGAGGAATTCCTTTATGACATCAATTCTTCCAGTGCAGCCAAAGGCTTTCAATGTGACATGAAAATCACAAGTGAAATGGAAGTGACTGAAATACCTTCCCTTGTCTTTTTCAATCAAAATATTGAAGAAGAGGGAATAAAGGTTTCAGGTGTCTATTCCTACGAGGTATATGTTCAAATTTTAGAAGATATGCTGAATGGTCTTCCAGCCCCCGCACCCCCTCCCTCTCTCGAAGAATTTCTTAGCTGTTTCAAACTAGTGGCCACAAAGGAGATTGAAACGGTTTATAATATGAGTAAGAATACCGTCGAGTTGGAAATGAAAAAGCTTGTTTTAAAACAGTTGGCAGAGAAAATTCCTGCTAAATACGGAACGTTCTGGAGATACACAAAGAAGCAGTCATGAATTTGACTGCTTCTTTGTTTGTTATATATTAAAAAGGAAAAACCATGCAAATCAAAAGATTGCATGGTTTTTTATTATAAGAAATAAGGGGATGGGAGAAATTTTTCACGATCAAACAAAGGGGTATAAGTTTGTTTGTGATTCACTTCACAATATATAATATAACAGATAACCCATTTATGTTTCAACCATATGTGTAACTTTTCACAAATTGTTCACAATATATATTTTTCGTCTTTTATTATCCTTTCTGGTATATATAGCTAAATAAGAGACGGTTTTAATTTTTAGGCCATACGTGTTTTGATAGCTGATTTAGTATGGGATTGAGTCTATTTGTGAAATGCGTCACAATAATAACTAAACATTTCTTTTTATTAATTCAGCTTACATTCAACTTTTATTACTACCGGTGCCATTATATTTCATGCACATGAAAAACCCCGGCAAATCACGAAATTTGCTGGGGTTTTCACCTATTTATACGATTAAGGGGATGGGAGAAATTTCACGACGAACAAACAAAGGGGTATATGTTTGGGATGTGATAACTTCTATATCTGTACTATAGCAGATTACACACCTTATTTGCAAGAACTTTGTGCGCGACTTCACATTATTGTCATATTCTTAGAATACTGCTTATTCTAAAACATACTATCTAATAATGAGCAGATGAGTTTTTACTGCTACCAGGTTGGAGGTGACCAAATTGAAAGGCTTTATTCTACTCATACTCTTGATAGGGTCGCTATTTGTCCAGCTACTCGGTATCATGGACCTCATTCCTCTGTATTTTACCTCCCCTATTTTATTTTTTGTTTTGTTCATAATTCTTCATAGCTTAAATCAGAGAAACCGTTTTAAAGGATTATGACGGACATCCAGATAAAGATGAAAAGGACCCGAAGTGTTCGGGTCCTTTCAACATCCTATTTATTCAAAAGATCTTCCAACTCATTTAATTTTTCTTCGAATACATTCATGGCTTCTTGTACAGGCTCGGCTTTTGTCATATCGACGCCAGCCTTTTTGAGTACTTCAATCGGATAATCGGAACTTCCTGATTTCAAGAACTCCAGATACCTTTTGACAGCAGGCTCTCCTTCTTCAAGGATTTGCTTGCTCAATGCTGTTGCTGCACTGATTCCAGTTGCATATTGATAAACATAGTAATTATAGTAGAAGTGTGGAATACGAGCCCATTCCAAACCGATTTCTTCATCAATGGTCACGTTCTCGCCAAAGTATTTCTTGTTCAGCTCATAATATTCCTTAGTAAGCATATCCGCCGTCAACGCTTCCCCGTTTTGAGCTTTTAAATGAATGGTATGTTCAAACTCTGCAAACATCGTTTGTCGGAACAATGTGCCACGGAAACCTTCCAGGTAATGGTTCAGTAAATAGATGCGTTTCTTTTCATCTTCGATCGAATTCAGTAAATAATCATTCAACAGGTTTTCATTACAAGTCGATGCAACTTCCGCTACAAATATTGAATAATTCCCGTATGGATATGGCTGATGTTTACGTGTATAGTAGCTATGGACCGAATGCCCAAACTCATGAACGAGCGTGAATAAGTTATTGACGTTATTTTGCCAGTTCATTAGAATATAAGGGTTCGTCCCGTATGTACCCGAAGAATAGGCACCGCTTCGTTTCCCTTTGTTCTCATGCACATCGACCCAACGGTTTTCAAACCCCTCTTTCAAAACGTTCAAATAGTCCTCCCCTAGCGGAGCAAGACCTTTAAGGACATAATCTTTGGCCTCGTCATATGTCACTTCCATCTTCACTTCTTTAACAAGAGGAGTGAATAGATCATACATATGAAGTTCATCTAATTTCAGTACCTTTTTACGTAAATCAAGATAACGGTGCAGTAATGGCAAGTTGTCGTTGACCGTTTTAACGAGATTATCGTAAACGGTCTCCGGAATGTTATTATTACTTAACGCCGCTTGGCGTGCTGAATCATATTTTCGAACCGTGGCATTGAAATTGTGGTTTTTCACCTCACCTGACAGGGTTGAAGCAAATGTATTACGGAACTCCCCATACTTGCTGTATACCCCTTTAAATGCCTCCTCACGTACACGGCGATCTTCACTCTCAAGAAATCTGATATACCTTCCGTGAGTAATTTCCACTTCATTTCCCTCTTCATCCTTGATGGTCGGGAATTTCAGATCGGCATTGTTAAGCATACCGAAAGTATTGCCCGATGCATCGAGTACTTCTGATGCCTTCGCCAATAGTTCTTCCTGCTCTGCTGATAGGATATGGGGTCTCTGAAGATTAATTTCCTCTAAAGAATGTTTATATAATTTCAATTCCTCTTTTTCTTCCAAAAACCCTTCAACTTTACTTTCGTCAATACTCAATAGTTCAGGAACCATATATGAAAACGCAGCCGCTGCCTGTGCGTATAAAGCTTTTGCCCGGTCCTCCATCCCTTGATAAAATGGATTGGTTGTATCTTGATCATTGCGCATATGTGAATAAGAATAAACTTTCCCTAGCTTCTCGAAAACCTCATCTTGAAGTTGGAGGGCCGCAAATAACTTTTCTGCGCTTTCTCCCAATGTCCCTTTATGTGCCTCCGCTTTCTTGAGGTCTTCCTTTACCGCTTTGAAGGCAGCTTCCCAATCTTCCTCGGTTGCGAAGATATCTTCCAGTCTCCACGTATCTTCAGGAGCTATTTCACTTCTTGAAGGTAATGTATTCGTTTTTGTTTCCTGTGCCATAAAAATTCCTCCCCATTCTATAGAAACTTGCCATTGGGCTAACTCATTAAACCGGATTGAAACTACAATGCTTCATTTTGTTTAATTCCCAGTTCTTATTACTATTTCTCCATTTACAAAAATAATCCTGCCATTTCATCTGAATTCAAGATAAATTGAGATGTTATCACTGATTATACTGGATATTCCCCTTTTCCATCATCAATTTATGCTTATCATAGAAATCTTTTTCCAAAATTTGAGCTTGATCACTGGTGAAGGGAAGGGTAAATTCCTTTTCAACTTTAAAAACCCCTTCTTCCAGCTTTGTTAGATAACCCAATTGCTCCAAAAGCATGATATATTGATCTAAAGGATACTCGATGGTTTTTTCATGAAGCAATGGCAACGGTCGGAACTTAATTTCCCCTTTTTTTGAACGCTTTCTAAAAATGCGGATAATATCAGCCATATAAATCTTTTCCCCTGTTCTTTTCTCTTGAAACACATCCATGTATAACCATGCCTGCCATTCGATCGAGGCAGTTTCGATCAACAGCATCCCTCTGACGGGAACACCCACTTCAATTGGAAGTGTCGCAGGTGAAATATGATGTAAATATAGGGCTTCGAAAACAGGATCGCATCTGCGTGCTGTTTTCACTCGATGGAGGGACCAGCCATTTCGTTTATATCTCCATACAGGCAGAAAAGGGAAACGAAGGCAGTTTTGGGGCACTGCCCGACTAGGGGGAAGGAGCTTTAGAGAAGCTGTTGTCAATTCGGCAAAGACGGTTCTAGGGGTAAAAGGAGTGAGGTTCTTCAATACTGATAAATGATCAGTTTCCGGGCAATACATCCAAAGAAACGGATGATGACAGCTGCCGGTGACGAAGAGCCATTGGAAGCGGGATATACTGAATTCATAAAAGCTTTTCCTTTTTAAGCTTTTTGCAGCGAGGATCCAGATTGGTTTAATGCCTATGCTTTGATAGGCTCTTGACCTTTCCATGAATTCCGCCTCGGGGATAACTGAGCATTGAAATTCTATCGCATAACGATTACCTCCTATCCTCACTAAAATATCAGTCCTTTTCTTAATTTCGGGAAGGTAGGCTTCTAGATCCACATGATAACCATGTGATAAAAACCACTGAAACAATTTTCTTTTTCCCATTAAATGATAGGCGGATTCCGGTTCTGAAGAAGCACGGCATGAAGAACTATTTTTATGGGCGAAATGCGGAACCCTTACACTTCCCGCTTTGATGGTCAATTCCATCTTGCAGCATGGGCAGTAATAATCTGCTGACTTTCTCCAGTCATCAATCATGTTTGCCGGTATCTTTTCAGGGAGGGTAATCCAAGTCCCATCTTTATTTATCGCAGTTAGCATACATCTCCTCCTCATCCACTACATTCGCCTGGTTCGCTTAGGATTCCTTTTAATGTGCAAAAAAAAAAATGCCTGATCGGCATAAAAGAGAGTTACAATTAAAGAAGGGGTGAAAGCAATCGGCAAGTGGACTCCAATAATTTCAAACCGAAATTACGTTTGGAAAACTCATCAATCTCCACTTCCTTGGATACCTTTATATCTTCCATGTAATCATTCACCAGCTGCTGAGCACTTTCCGTCCGGTAAAGAAATGCATTGACTTCGAAATTCAGGTGAAAGCTTCTCATATCGATATTGGTTGTCCCAATTGATGCCATTTGGTCATCCACTATGATGATTTTACTATGCATGAAGCCTTCATTATATTGAAATATACGAACTCCAGAAGCAAGCAATTCGGGAAAATAAGTTCTCGAAGCATGAAATACGATACGTTTATCGGGGTTCTTCGGGACGAGAAGCCTGACATCCAAACCACTTAAAGCAGCCACCTTCAATGCTTGTAAGATATTGTCATCAGGAACGAAATACGGGGAGGCAATCCAGACGGACTTTTCTGCTGAAGTGATCATCTTAAAAAAAATGCTTTTAATGATCGTCCATTCACTATCCGGCCCGCCGCCAATCAATTGAACTCCGCCATGTCCGTGATGGTTCGGCATTCCAGTCATGAGGTATTCATCACTTAAAAAACTATTGTTGGTGCTATAATACCAATCCTGCAGAAATATGAGCTGTAACGTTCTGACCGCTTCCCCCTTTATGATGAGATGCGTATCCCGCCAAGAACCGAATTTCTGGTCTTGTCCCAAATATTCATCCCCTATATTGAGGCCGCCGGTGAAACCGACAGAGCCATCTATCACAATTATTTTACGATGGTTGCGAAAGTTGAATTTATTATTTAATAAAGGGAGATGCAACGGACCAAAGGCCACCATTTCGGCTCCCGCATTCTTCAGTTCATCGATATAAGATCGAGCTAACTTCCAGGAACCAACCGCATCATAGAGAAAACGGACCTTTACCCCTTCTTTTACTTTTTGTATCAAGATGTCTTTTAGCAGTCCGCCAATGCGGTCATCCCTAACAATAAAATATTCTAAATGAATATGATGTCTTGCTTTTTTTAATTCTTCGATGATATTGGAAAATGTCTCCTCACCATTCCGTAAAACCCTGGTTTCGGTCGTAAATGATACAGGACTATTCCCCAGCCTATTTGCAAGAGTGATTAACTGCTGTGGGTGATCGCCCATTTCCTTAATTCGTTCATTATATCCCGCTTCGCCGCTTATTTTCACGAAAGTCTGTTTATCCAAAAAGTACTTCTTGCGAAATATCCTTTCTTTCCGAAAATTACGGCCAAATAAAAAGTAAAAAATGAAACCGATGAATGGGAAAGCGCAAAAAATAACAAGCCATGTTATGGTCTGGATGGGATCTCGATTTTCCAGGAAAATGTTGAATCCAATTATCACCAAGAAAAGGGTCAAAATAAGGCTAGAATAAAAAATCAGCCCGCCATCAACGCCATTTAATAGAAAATGCAAAGTGCTGACCAACATGAGAATAAGCAGACCGATGCCAACTATATTCTTCACCTAGACTCCCTCCAATTAACAAACACAGGAACATTAAAAAAACCCCCTTAGACGAAAAGGCCGATTTCTACTGAAATCGGCCTCAACAGTCTATGCGAAATATTTATCGACCGTTGTGAATACATCATTTTCGATAACTATCTTTCCGTACTCTTCAAGCATGTGCACCGTTATAGGCGACTCCTGGCTATATTCCAATAAAAGACTTAGAACATTATCGATTTCTTCCTCATCAATCTCCGCTTCGGAAAATTCGATATAAAGATAATATTTATTCTGATAAACATAAAGTTTAGTCGTCCAATCATCCAAGCCATGACGTTTGCTTAATGAAATGACATCTTCGAAATCCTCGAAAGTCGTGATGAATTCAATCATACCATCTTCGAATGTCATTCCGCTTTCTTCATCTTTACCATGAAAATGTTGATCAAGAAGCGTATCCATCTTGTCTGATACATTCAAATCCCTTAACTTATCATCTGAAAGAGGCAGCTCGAGTTTCTGACCATCTTTGGCAAGCTGGGCTTTTGTGACCAAAACTTCCAAGCCTTTTTCAAGGGCTTGAACTTGAATCCATAAAGGTCCTTCAATCATGAATTCTTCTTCCTGATGCACTTCATCCATCATTTCCCAAAAAAGTTCCTCACTTCGCTCGCGGCTGTACCAAATTTCTTCGCGATCAAAGCCTCTTTCCTCAATATCTATATAGGAAATATAAAATTTTACTGTATCGTCATTAATGCGTTCGATTTCCATGATTCCCCTCTCCCTTCCTTTCTCATTTTGAAGGGATAATAACCCCCAAGCGAAAATTGCTCTTAAAAGCTCTTTACCCGTAAGTGAATACTGTAAATCATGATAGTCATTAAAACAGACTATTTTACATCATTTTATGACAAAACCTTGAAGAAGGGAAATAAAAAACATTACTTATCTAAAAAACAATTGTTTGCCTAATATTCCATTCATTCTATAAAAAAATACATCCGCATGCAACTATCATAATGCTTTATTAAATTTCACTCTTACTGCCGTCAATGTCATATTATATACATGGCATGATGAGCTGCATTCTTATTTTTTCTTTAAATGATGACCGGTTCAAGGGACCTGTTGCAGCTAAGAAACGACCGCTGTCGCCTATCAATCCTGTTATGTTCCCCGTCATTAAGTTAAAAAAATCAGCGGAAAATCGGATATGTATAAAGAAAAAGCCCTGCACATTTCCTGGCAGAGCTTGAAAGACCTTATTAGTTGACCATACGTTGTGCTTCCCGTAATTGGAAGGTACGAACTTTACGTGGTAAAAATCGTCTTATCTCATCTTCATTATAACCAACTTGAAGCCGTTTCTCGTCAAGGATAATTGGACGTCTCAACAATCCAGGATTCTCCTTGATCAATTTATATAATTCTTGAAGAGGCAGGCTCTCTAAATTTACGTTTAACTTTTGGAAAGTTTTTGACCGTGTTGAAATGATTTCATCGGTTCCATCTTCTGTCATTCGAAGAATTTCTTTAATCTCATCAATCGTTAACGGTTCTGAAAAAATGTTTCTTTCTTTATATCCAATCTCATGTTCCTCTAACCATGCTTTTGCTTTTCTGCATGAAGTACAACTAGGTGATGTATATAATGTTACCATGCTTACTCACACTCCCTAAATATAGAATCGGTGATCTATGAGGGGAAATCTACTATTAGTATTCATAAGTACCACTCTAATTTGAAATAATTTTAAATAAGTATTTCATGTTCCTTATTATACACTAATTTTTTTAAAATGAATACCCTTTTTGATATTTGAAAAAATCCTTTAAAACTTCCTGTTCATGCTGTACTATAGCTATTTCATTTTTTTATGTAATACATTAAGACCACATTTTCTAATTGAAAAAACATAGCTGCCATTCTCATTTAACTCTCAATTCGGCCCTCATGATTAATTAATTATCTCGTTACTTTTATTTACCCCCAATCCTTGTCAATAAACAAGATCATGTTAATATATTTTCTTTAATAAAAAGCAAATTCCTCCTTTTACAAGAAAAACCATTCTTTTAGCACATATATTTCCAAAAGTGAAAAAGGTAATTCGAAAGAATCCGCAATAAGGGAGTAATCTACCATCCAAGAAGTTATAGATATTCATTTACCTGCAGAATATGCACAATAAAAGACATACCATTTGATTCCAGAAATCCGCTCCCTTTCCGCCGACTGTCTGTCAAGCCTCCTTGACGCAAGCGCCTGCGGGGTCTCGACTAGCCAGCATCTCGGCAGGAGTGTCGCATATTTCTTCCATCCTTTAAGGTTTACAGTAAAAAAACATCAAGGATCTTAAATTTGGTTCGGGATGAGTCTTGCCTAAGGTTTTTCTTAAAAATTCATTCCAGTTGATTCCAGAAATCCGCTCCCTTTCCGCCGACTGACTGCCGAGCCTCCTCGGCACAAGCGCCTGTGGGGTCTCGGCTAGCCAGTTATTCGG
>NZ_JVPL01000237.1:0-5920 GCF_001054655.1 Bacillus sp. 220_BSPC | reverse complement strand
CATAAGAAACTTCTATGGCGGCGCTCCTCGCCGCCACCATCTACTACGAAAATCTAAACTCAAAATAGAGTCTAACCCATTAACCCCTTGACAATAATGGATGATAACAATACAACCAGGCTGAACTTTTTTTGGTGGATCTTAAGGAAGATACCCTGTATAAGAAACTGGTTGTGACAGTATGGAAGAACCATTTAGTGTACTGCTAGTACGTATACAAAAATTTTTGTAACAAATCTCCTGTCATATGTATTGTTAATCTTTTTTTGAGGTGATTTCTCCTATGGAAGCAATGATTGAACGGTGTGCTGGCCTAGATGTACACCAAGAAACAGTAGTAGCCTGTGTATTATTTGGTCCATTAGATCAAAAGCCAAAGACCTCTATTGAAACATTTTCAACTACAACAACAGGACTCTTGGCTTTAAGTGATTGGCTCGCTACCCTTCAGGTATCCGATGTTGTGATGGAAAGTACCGGAGTCTACTGGAAACCAATATGGAATATACTCGAAGGTTCTTTTCACCTTGTTCTTGCCAATGCAAGACATGTCAAAAATGTTCCAGGACGTAAAACTGATGTGAAAGATGCCGAATGGCTTGCCAAGCTTCTAAGATGTGGACTTATTGAAAGCAATTTTGTACCACCGGAGGATATTCGTGATTTACGAGATCTTACTCGTTATCGAAAAAAATTGATTCATCATCGCACATCAGAACAGAATCGCATTCACAAAATTCTTCAAGATGCTAATATCAAGCTAACATCCGTATTATCAGACATTTTTGGTGTATCGGGACGCCGTATCCTTGAAGCGATTCTAAACGGTGAAAAAATAGAGACCGATGGTCTTCGAAAAATGGTGGATTGGCGAACAAAGGCAAGTATTACTGACATTGCCAGTGCAATTAATGGTCGTATTCGCCGTCATCATCGTGATATGTTGCGTTACCATTGGGAGCATATGAGTTATTTAGAAAAAGCCATAGAAGAATTGGAAAAACAAATCGATCAACTCCTGTCCCCCTATCGTAAGGAAGTAGAATTATTGGATGGAATACCTGGTGTGAACAAAGCTGCCGCAGCTACTTTTATTGCAGAGATGGGCGTTGATATGTCCGTATTTAAGTCAGCTAAACATCTTGCCTCTTGGGCTGGTGTGAGTCCTGGAAATTACGAAAGTGCTGGTAAAAAAAAACGAGTAAAACCACACAAGGTAACAAAGCTTTGAAAACGATGGCTGTAGAGTGTGTACTAGCGACATCAAGGCAAAATAATCGAATTGCTTCACATCGAAAAAGGATTACCAAAAGGCAGGGAAAAATGAAGGGACGAATCGCTTCTGCTCATTTACTACTAACGATTGCTTACAACATCTTAAAAACAGGGGAACCCTATCAAGAACTAGGCTCAAATTACCTTGAAGAAAAACAAAATAACAAAGAGTTAAAAATGATCGAATACCTAAAAAAGAAAGGCTATACAATCGATCCATCTGAACAACAAACTGCATAACCAGTTAAAATAACGACATAGTACATTTACGTCCTTCAAAAAAATTAGAATATGGTGGGCTTATTTAAGTATGGCCTTTCACTAAAGTGTTTTCATACAAAAAAGCTGCCATAAGACAGCTTTTCCGATAAATTCTTCGCCTGCTAAACTTACTTTTTCATAACGGGGATCCATATTTCACTTCTAAATGTTGGTGAGGTTATGTCTTTATTTTCATTCCAAAGGATTTCCGGCCCTTCTCTTTGTTCATAGTTAGAGGATGGAAACCATTCGGAATAAATGCGTCCCCAAACATTTTGCAGTGTTTCAGGAAAGGGGCCGACTGCTTCAAATACCGCCCATGTAGATGCATCAACTTTCAGCTGCGTTAAGTTATCTGGACATTCCCTTGTTGTTGCTGCGCCGATATAATGATCAAGCTCCCCTTTTTCCTCCAACCGGCCTTCGGAAAAGTTCGCGGATGCACTAAGCAGCCCTAATGGCTCGACATTCGATAGGTTTTTAAGTTCATTTATCGTTTTCTCGTCTAAACTTTTCCACATAGATGCAATCTCTGGATTGACCCCGTTAAAAATGATTGGAACCCTTTTTTTAATTCCAATTATGCGAAATGCCTCTTTTTCTTCAACTCGGTAGTTCATTTCACTGCCTCCTTTAATGGATAATTGGAAGGACATCGGTGGAAAGGCTTTAAGTGAATGGCCATTACTTCTCGCTTCTGATGGCGTGATGCCATGCAAATGCTGAAATGCCCTTGCAAACGAGTCTGGTGAACTGTACCCGTACTTTATCGCAATATCAATGACCTTCATGTTGCTATTTTTAAGCTCAAACGCTGCAAGTGTAAGTCGTCTTCGGCGGATATACTCGGATAGTGAAATACCGGCAAGGAAGGAAAACATCCTTTTAAAATGATATTCCGAGCAATGAGCGAGCCTTGCAACTTCTTTAAAGTCAATTTCGTTCGTAAGATTTTCTTCAATGAATTTAATGGCACCATTCATATTTTTGAGCGAATCCATTCAATGACCTCCCTTATATCAACAGAATAGCAGGAGTTGAAATGAAACATCCGACTTTCTGTGCACGATTATGCAGGGTCTAATCCCTTTGTGTCAAAAGTACTTATTGTTGAAATGGGGTTTTACCGACTTTTTGCATAAATAGCTCTGGTTTATCAATCGGATTAAAACCGTATTTTTCATATAGTGAATGTGCATCATTCGTTGCTAACATAAACCTGCGAACCTCTTTTAGTTCGGAATGGTTGGTGATAACGTCCATTAACCATTTTGATAATCCTAATTTACGATAGTCAGGTAATATAAACACATCGCAAAGATACGCATGGGTTGTTAAATCGGTTATTACCCTTGCAAACCCAACTTGATCACAACCTTCATTTCCTATTTCCCCCTTATAAACCCCAAAACATAAGGTCGTATTTTCAATTGACTTTATTACTGTTTCCTTTGTTATTCCCTTTGACCAGTAAGCTTCTTGATTCAAAAAATCATGTATTACATCTACATCTAAATACTTTTTATTAGTAGAAATCGAAAATCCATTACTATTCATTTTATCCCCCCTATACTTTCTTAATTTTCTGTAATTATATCAACTGATTTTATCTTGAACTATCCTGCGTTATCGAAATATTTAAAAACTGCCATACAAATAATTCACCCACAAGTTCGTTAAGTAAGGGATTCTTGGAAGAATTTTAATTACAACTAGTATATCTAAGTAAATCGGAACAAATATTAAACATGTTGCAAATTTAAAGGAGGTGGTTAAAATGAACGCACAACGAGCAGAAGAAATTGCTTCTTCACCAAATATGGTTACTGTAACCTATAATGAGGAAAGTATCTACATTGAGCACGTGGATAAACAAAATGGAACAGCTACAATCCATCCCCTTGATGATCCAAATAAAAAACAAAGTGTTTCTGTAACCAGCCTGCAAGAACAGTAATTTCCTCGATTCATTAATAAACCTCCACTTCCGGGTGGTGGTTTATTGTTCGATTAAGTGCAAGCACCACCTCTTGTATAGCATGTACCCATCCAGAAGCGTAACAAAAAAAGCCAACATCAATTGTTGACTTGAATTCCACAACCTGTACTTTCAAAAACGAATTTTGATGGGCTAAGTAAGTTTTTAATAGGATTACTTATATTTTTCATTTTCTATTATAATCACTTTTTCCCCATTCGCTGCTTTTCCTATTTGTTTCGTGTTTTCAACCAAGCGAAAAATATTATCACAGCATTGTTTGGTGCCTATAATTAATAATGGCACACCTATGAAATCAATTTTTAATGCTCTTGATAAATATCCCCCTATAGACATGGCAATTGGGACAGTAGGGGATGTATTGGAGAATACTATTTTTTCGCTAAAGTGAAATTTCTCTTCCAGTAGTAAAGTCAATTCTTTTAATGCCGGAACAACGAGTTTCTCTCTTTTATGTCCCATTGTATAAACGGAGTTGCCATCTTCATCGATCCCGCGAAAAATCAGCTTTCCAAATTCTTTTTTCGTTAATTTATTAAAATATTTTACATTTAATATTTCTTCCGAAGTTAGTTTTCTTTCCGATTGAGGTAATTGTTTTAAATGATAGGCGGCAGCCAAAGACGTGGTATGTGTACCCCCATAATCATTATAGATATAAATCATGAAATCATCCCTAATAGTTTTTTTAATACTTATTATGGTCATATACTCCATTTCCAATTCAGTTGGCTATTGTAGGCAGGGAATTATACCGAATTCATGATCTTGTTTCCTGTCCTGGATGATCAAGACCTAATAATAAAAGAGTACCCCTATCAGTCGTGGATGATAAGGGCACACTTTTATTTTTTATAATCTGGGGTATGTATAGTAACGGGTTCTAAAACCCTCCCAATCCTAGAGATGGGACAGAAAATTTTATTAGATTATCATTGATTGTTTCTTGTTTAATCGGGGCAGGCAATACTGTGTTCCTAACATCAGCGACCGTGTTAAGGTCAAAGGATTTTATTGCTTCCCCTTCTTGGTTCATGATTGAGAGAATTCCATCATTACTCGTTTTAAGATTAGGTTGATCACTGATTAAATGAGTATAGTATAAGTCTTCGTTCAGCGTGTAGGAATTAGAGTAGTCCGCTGAATAAAGTTTGCTTTTTTTATCAATTTTGCCTGATTTAAAGTTTTCAAAGCCATAGTTGAATAAAAGCTTGGTATCAGAGTAGGCAATTTTGTCTGAAGGGGCTTTTAGAGTGACAGCAATCAATTCCTGTTCTCCTCTAGTGGCAGTAGAAATCAGGGTGTAGCCGGATTGACTGACGAAACCGGTTTTCCCGCCGGTTATTCCCTTATAGGGGAGTTCCCCTTTTAACATTTTATGATGGGTAATTAGAGTTGTATCCCAGGTTTCCACTTCCCATGGTAACTCCTTCTTCCCAAAATACTCACGGAACGTTTCATTTTTCATTGCATATTGGGTAATTTTCGCAAGGTCACTGGCTGTAGTTAAATGGTCTTTGTCAAACAATCCATGGGGGTTCGTAAAATGAGTATCGGTGATGTTTACTTCTTTTCTTAAAAACTCATTCAAATCTTCCATGAACAATTCTTCACTGCCAGACATATGCTCGGCAATTGCGATGGCTGCATCATTTCCGGAGTTGATCAGCATGCCTGCAATTAATTCGGAAAGCTCTATTTCCTCCCCAGGTTCAATAAATACCGAAGACCCGTCTGCCTTCGCTGCTTTCTTGCTAACAGTCACTAGTTCGTTCTTATCCCCGTGTTCTATAGCATATATCGCCGTGGCAACTTTCGTTAGACTGGCTGGATACATACGTTTATCCATGTTTTTTCCATATAATACTTTTCCACTTTTCGCGTCAATAATGATCCCGGCTTCACTATTGAGAGGTAAGTCAGATTCTGCACTTACCTTCGTAGAGGCGAAAGGGATTAAAGCCAAAATGAAGATGATGAAAAACTTTTTCATATGCCGCTCCTTTGATGATAGTTAAATCTTATATAGTCATAATAAAATAAATCTGAATGTTTAAAGTTGTTTTATTGAAAGTGAAATACAAAAGTAATTACCCCTTAATAATTTTGGAAACATTTCGGGTAATCACCTTCATTTTCTTTCCTGAAATAACTTTAAAAGGTTTGTAACCCTTTTAGTGGATCCTCCATTTAATCCTCATTAAATGAAATTTTCTGTAAATCACTAAATATCTGGCAATTAATTTTCAAGAAAAAAACCCTTCAAACGGAAGGGATCTGGCTGTAGATAAATTCTAAGAAAAGCGAGTTTGACTGCAGTTTTTTCTTTTAAAAATTCCAGTTGATTTCAGAAATCCGCTCCCTTTCCGCCGACTGTCTGCCAAG
>NZ_JVPL01000236.1:0-3444 GCF_001054655.1 Bacillus sp. 220_BSPC | reverse complement strand
ATGAGTCCTAGTTTCTTTACTCGCCGTTGAAACTCAGGGTGTGTATAATGAACGCCTTGATCTGAATGAATCATCGCTTCAGGATGAAGCAGTTCATCTAGTGAATCGGCGAGTTTTTCCAATGTCCGATAGACGATGTCATCTTGAGGCTTCTGGATAAGTGATAGGCAACGATTTCCCGTGTAACAGCGTTTTTGACACAAGAAAGATAAGCTGGCTGTCCAGAACCCCAATAGACGTAAGTGATATCCGTAAGAAAAGTTTTCCTAGGTTCTCCTTGGTTAAATTTCCTGTTTAAGAGGTTTGGAACGACTTTATGCTCATGGGTGGCTTTAGCCATTTTCTTATAGGGATTCGCTTGGCGAATTCTTGCCTTCAGGTTGAACTTATTCATAAAACGCCGAATCTTTTTATGGTTCATCGTGACAAAAAAGTCGTTCTCTACAATCATTTTGATGGTGAGGGCGTCAGCCTTCTTCTTCTTTCCCTCAAATACTTTATGAATGAGTTCATAATCCTGCCAATCTTTCTCTTCGAGAGTAAATCGAATGCTTTCAGCCTGTTGCCAAGCATAATATCCACTGCAGCTAACTTCTGCCATTTCACAAAAATATGAAAACATATTCGTAAGACTATATCTACGAATGATTTGTTCAATTAACATGAATGTTTCACTCTTTGTTATTTTTTCTTCTTCAATGCCTGCCTTTCTAGTTCGTCTAGCTTTTTTAGGAATTCAAGTTCTGCCTCTAAATATTTAATACGAGCCTCTGCTTTCTTTAACGGATTCTCCTGTGTATCCGACTTGGATTTTGGTCTTCCTCCACTGCCTTTCCCACGACGCTCCGTATAGAAGCCATCCTCCCCATATTGTTCAATAATTTTTCTCCATCGTTTTAAGCAGCCTTTTGACTTATCCGATCCAATAATCTCTAAATCAAATCCATGTTCGATAAAGATTTGTGCAGGTGACTTTTAGACCCCTGCACCAAATGGTTGGTACAAGTGCGTATTAAGAAACGTTAGGGTATCAGTAATATCCCTCAAAACCTGAGTATTATTCCTAAAAGTTCAATAACTCCCAAAGTTGAAGGCAAAGTACATGGGGAAAACTTTGCTTTGGGGGAGTTTCATATGTATATTCCCGAATTACAGAAATCTGCGATTCAAAGGGTCACGATAATAAAAACCAACCCCCAGGGAAAGTCTAGAGGAGACAGTACTACGACAAAAACCATTAATAGCGATAAAAAATAGCAACCGTATGAAAATAAACGGTTGCTATTAGGTGGGGCCAATACTGGAACAGGGTAAAGAAGAAATGCCTTTTTTATTGTTTATATAAAACTAGATTTGATAGAGAGAGTGTTTTTTTTGTCTGTATACGAACAGTTATCTTCTTTTTTAGCTGTTTTTTTTTTTTTGTTGAGATTAATGGCAATATTGACGATAGGATACTCTCTGAAGCTATGTATTATGAGATAGATTTGATTAAGGAAGCCGCAGATAAACAAGGGTTTTCGGAAAAAAACTTACGGAAAATTTATCAGAATGGTGTATCCACGATAATCGTTAAAAGGCTAAAAAGCTGCTTAATATCCGGGTAGATTTTCCTCTAACTGCATTTAAGATTATTTGAAAGTTATTTTAAATTAGTTTCCTCAGGATAAACCTTTTTAAGTCAACCGTATAAGTTACTTTTTATTCTCCCTATACTTCAATACTAAGAAAATACATGTATTTTTACTTTTTTCCGCGTTTATCGAATTTGATAGTTTCTCACTTATGAAAGAACTTATGTTCGTATACGTGGTTAAAAAGGCAGGTCATGAAGGCCATCTTATTGAGCTTTGAGGAATATTTTAGATAAGAAAGTCGATGATAACAATACACACCAAAGGATAGTACTTATTTTACAGCTATCCTTTTTTTTGGTGCCCTTGCCTGGGGACAAAATAATGGTGTACTTATCAGACTTTCCCAATGAGCCATTCATAACAAGCATTAAAGGAATATTACATCCTTTCTCTTCCAATTGTTAAATGGTGTCTAACAATTGGGGTTCAATTCAGAATAGCAAAGGGGAAATTTCCCCTTTGCCTGATAGTAGAAATAAATGAAGTAATAAAGTTAGGACGCGAAAGGAAAAAAACATCCTTTTTTTCTTTATATAGGCATCGAGTATGCTTTAATGAATATATTTTTTCCCTTTGGTTCTTCTGAGTGGAGGGTTTTAATAGTCAGAAAGAAGTATTATCATGAAAATTAGCCTCAAAGGATATAATTACGAATAAAAAAGCCTTATAATAAATGGTAAGTTTAAGAGGATTGGATAAACATTTGTAACTTTAGTAACTTTTTATATATTTATATTGAATTCTGTGAAAAGAGGAATAAATATGTATGAAAATCTTTTAAATATATCAGATGCTGCAAAGTTATTGGGAGTTTCACCCAGTACATTACGGCGGTTAGAGAAGAATGGAAATATTGAAGAGTATGGTTTAAAGGTTATATATACTCCTGGAGGTCAAAGAAGGTATATTCAAGATGATATACAGCAACTTTACTCCAATCAAGGATTTTCAGAACAAATTGGATTTGGTGAAAAACCTGCTGTTTTAATTCGTGATTTAACTATAGCTTTTACTGACCCACACTCTCAATTATCTATTAAACTGGAAAATCAAATTTCTGCTACACAACAACTTATAGAAGAGGCTCTTTTACAAAAAATACCGATTATCTTTAGTATCACCATATATAAATCAGACAATTTGGTATCTAGATTATGGAGTGGGAAATTTCCGTTACTTCAGATTTTAGACCGTGAAAGTACTTGGGTTAACATTCATCCCGCTCTAAGTGAATATCCCTATGATATGATCAATCATTCAGTATATATTACTAGCTTATATGACAATCAGGTAGATGCTTTTTTGAAAAGACAAGGAATTGATACAATAATATTGGCTGGAGCTACAACAAGTGGAAGTATAAGAGCAACTGCGGTTGAAGCCCTTCAAAAAGGCTACAGAGTTATTATCCCTAAAGAGACTGTAGGTGATCGTAATCAAACCTTACAGAACTCAACGTTAATAGACTTAAACGCAAGATATGCAGATGTAATGAGTCTGGATAAAGTTCTAAAAGGTATGAAGCCATAATTATTAAGACGAAAATTTATCAAAAACCATGAATTATCATTAAGGTAATCATGGTTTTTTTTATTATTAAATAAATTAATATTTTGAATATTGACACTATTGAAACTTTTGGATAAAATGGATGTATGGAAGCTTTGGTAAGTTTAGTAGAAAGAGGTAAACTTTAAAAGGTATGCAACTTTGATAACTTCAATCTATGAGTGTGAAAAGATTCTCTAATATATTAAGGGGGAGAAAGAATGGAAAATACTCAGGTAATATCAAAGTATTTGAAAAC
>NZ_JVPL01000235.1:0-324 GCF_001054655.1 Bacillus sp. 220_BSPC | reverse complement strand
AAAAGCGTGTCTAAGGAGACCCCGCAGGCGGAAGCCGAGGAGGCTCCCGAGACCGCCCGCGGAAAGCGAGTACATGGAGTGGAAATCAATGTTCAAATTGTACAGACCCATAAAAAACTGTGGACATGAAGGTCGTTTTTTTCATTTATGTACCAGTAACCCCTTATCTTTTCTTTGCTAATAAAAGCATAAAAGTAGCGAACGGGCCCAAAAATAATGATAGCAAGAACCAATTCAGCGCCGTTCTATTTTTCCCTTGAGCAAGTCCGGCGTTTATGAGTGCCAATGTCCCCCAACCTACAAAATAAGACTGATCCAACTCCT
>NZ_JVPL01000234.1:0-34502 GCF_001054655.1 Bacillus sp. 220_BSPC | reverse complement strand
GAAGTACTCAAGAGGCTGAAGAGGCGCCCCTGCTAAGGGTGTAGGTCGCGCGAGCGGCGCGAGGGTTCAAATCCCTCCTTCTCCGCCAGTTGGCCCGTTGGTCAAGCGGTTAAGACACCGCCCTTTCACGGCGGTAACACGGGTTCGAATCCCGTACGGGTCATAACAAAAAGGGAAGCATACATTCATGTATGCTTCTTTTTTTCATTTGTTTTCCTTGATATAACCATCTTTTTGTTTATAGGGAATGTCTCCAAGTTGGGATTCTATATTTTCTTCTTTCAAGGTATCTTCATATTCCTTTTGCTTTTTGTTCGGTATATCCACTCTCGTTTTTCCTTCGATATCATTTGCGGCATATCCTTCATAGTCTTCAGGAAATCCATCCGTTTCATCCTCGTTTTTATAAAGATCATTGTAATTGTCATGATCCCCGGTATAATCAGATGGCGTTTCTGATGTACCGAATTTGGCCACTTCACCAAAGCTATCTTCTTTAGCCGCCATTTCGACTCCATGACGATTTTCAAAATGATCACCCTTGGATGGAATCAGTATATCCTCTTCCACTGGCCTGTCTTGTGAAAGCGTTCGTTCTGGGGCATGCTCGACACAGTAGAGGGTGCTTGGGATCGCTTCAAGCCTCTCGATGGGGATTTCCTTATTGCAGGTTTTACAATGGCCATACGCCCCTTCTTCCATGGCTTTCAAAGCTTCATCTATTTTCTCGATTTCGGATTGTGCATGCTCATCGAGTGCTTGATTCCGTTCCATCTCGAATAATTCGGTCCCTAGGTCTGCAGGATGATTATCATAGGATGATAATTCACCTACGGATTCCGTCTGGCTTTTATCCAGAACGGATTGTTCATCATTTTGAATTCTATTACATAGCTCATTTTTTTCCTGAAGCAGTTCTTTTTTGAATTTTTGCGTTTGTTGTTTCGTTGCCATATCCAATTCACTCCTTCTAAAGTCCAAATCTCTTTTTATATTGGTAAGGTGGTTGTATTATCTATTACCCGAATCGGAGTATAGGAAAACAATATGGAACGGAAGATAGAAAAAAGGACTGAGCGGATGGGCTCAGTCCCCGGAGATTATATAAGATAGCTGATGAATAATCCAATGGCCATGAGTAAGCCAAAGAAGGTGTTCGTTTGGGCAGTGGCTTTCATTGCCGGCACCATCGTGATCGGCTGTGTTTTACCCACGAAGCCTTTTATTGCGGCCATGGCCTTCGGTATGCTAAGGAAGGCAAGGAGAATCCAAGCCGTAACGCTTCCGGTAAGAACGAGTCCAACAAGCCATAGATAAGAGAAAGCGAACATGATTGCCATGAATGTCAGGGCGTTTTTCCTGCCCATCACGACTGGCATCGTTTTGCGGCCATGTGCCTTATCCCCATCATGATCACGGAGGTTATTGGATAGGTTGATCAGCCCTACCAGTATCCCACTTGGAATGGCAATTAAGATGGCTGTTGAAGAAACATCACCGGTTTGAATGAAAAAGGCGATCAGGATTATCAAAAAGCCCATGAACAATCCAGAAAAAAGTTCCCCGAACGGTGTATATGAAATGGGCAGGGGACCGCCTGTATAAAGATAGCCGACAAGCATGCAAACGAGGCCTACTGCAGCTAGCCACCAAGACGATGCGGCACAGATATAGATTCCAATGATCAAGGCGATGGCATACATGCCAAGGGCCAAGTTCATGATTAGTCTGGGGGTCATCCCATGACGGACGATCCCGCCGCCGATGCCTACGGATTCCTCCGTATCCAGGCCTCTCTTGAAATCATAGTATTCATTGAATAAATTGGTTGCAGCTTGAATCAGGATACTTGCAATCATCATGGCAGCGAATAGTAACCAATTCACTCCATCTTCCAAAAGTGCAATCATAGTTCCAAGTAAGACTGGGACAAAAGCTGCGGTTAGTGTATGTGGACGAATTAACTCCCACCAAATCTTCCAGGTCCGTTTAAGGGGAAGTCCGTCGTATTCTGTTTGCATTATTTCTCTCCTCAAAATCATTATTGGTTCTCTCGAAATTATAACAAATATTGAAATGTTGCACAAAAGGTTATCCTAATAAATGCAGGAAAAGTGGGTAAGGGTGATAATTGAAATTCATGGGTGATGCATTTCCAAAATCAAGGGTATTTCTCTACATTCGCTAAGATTCATATAATAAGGAAAAAAGCAGGGAAGAATCGTTCGGTAAAGGGGCGTTTTATTGACATGAGGTTCAAGGGAGGTGTATCTTTAAATAGGTTAAATAGCTTTTAAAATGTACATTTGGGGGGATTTTTTTGGCTATCTCAGAGGAAACTGAACAGTTTCAGGGACTGGCTTCAGCTATACAAAAGGCGAAGGACTTGAATGATCAAGTTCTATTCAGTCATATTAAGAAGATTAAATGCAACAACCCCCTTTCATTTTATCAAGCTGGAAGAGAACGGTATGCGGGTGAACGCTTTTTCTGGGAGGACCCTGCAAAGGAAATAACCATCACCGGTTTAGGCAATGTTAAGAAACTCAAAGCGGCATCAAATGCCGAACGTTATAGAGAAGTCGAAAAGAGCTGGATCAAACTGCAGAATGATGCTGTCAAAACAGGAGTGACCGATATAGAAGCGACAGGTCCTTTACTGTATGGGGGCTTTTCTTTTGATTATGAAACTGACAGTACGCTCCTTTGGAATCAGTTCGGGGACAACCTGTTTTATATACCTGCCTTCATGCTTTCAATAGTGGGGAAACAAGCTTACTTAACGACAAACTTACTTTGTTCGCCTGATGATTCAGAAAAACTCTTCATAGATATGATAAATGAACGGGAAGCTTTCCTCTTCGAAAGCTTGGATGGCAATGAATTGGGTGCAAATTCCCTTGTTATGCAGAGGGAAGTCGAACCTGAGGAATGGAAGAGGACGGTCGCAGAGGCTGTTCAGGAAATCAAGACGACAGATCTCGACAAGATTGTTTTGGCAAGGGAGCTTCGACTTGGTTTTGAACGTTCCATCGATTCAGGGAAAGTGCTTGAACAATTGATTGCTGAGCAGCCATTGAGTTATATTTTCAGTTTGGAGGCTGGTGGTGACTGTTTTGTCGGTGCCACTCCCGAACGTTTGATTAAGAAACAGGGAAATGAAGTTTTTTCTACCTGTCTTGCCGGATCGATGCGGCGAGGGAAAGATGAGCAAGAAGATGTTTGTCTTGGTGAAGAATTGCTTCATGACCAAAAGAATTTACAAGAGCATCAATATGTCGTGTCGATGATATCCAATGCTTTTGATTCTGTATGCGAAAAGGTGATGGTCCCGGCCGGACCGACACTTATGAAAAACCGTCATATCCAGCATTTGTACACACCGGTTCGCGGTATATCCAAGGAAGGTGTCACGATTTTTGAATTCGTCGAGAACCTCCATCCCACACCTGCCATGGGAGGACTTCCAAAAGAAAAGGCTGTTGTCCGAATTCGGGAATTGGAAGGTCTGGAACGCGGATTTTATGCGGGTCCTTTAGGCTGGGTGGATACGTATGGGAACGGGGAATTCGCTGTAGGGATACGTTCTGCCCTGATACAGAACAATGAGGCATCGCTCTTTGCCGGATGCGGAGTAGTGGAAGAATCGACACCCGAAAGTGAATTCCGGGAAACGGGGATTAAATTCAATCCGATGTTAAGTGCTTTAGGAGGAAATCTTAATGAATGACCGAGATGCATTGACAGCGTATGCTGCTTCATTCGTCGATGAGCTGGCACAAAATGAGGTGAAGCATGTGGTGGTGAGCCCAGGTTCACGATCCACGCCCCTGGCTTTGCTGCTAGTGGAACATCCTGATATCGAAATTCATATTAATGTGGATGAGCGTTCGGCTGCTTTTTTTGCCCTTGGTTTGGCTAAGGCCTTAAAAGAACCTGTCGGACTTCTTTGTACGTCCGGTACAGCCGCTGCAAACTATTATCCAGCCGTCATCGAGGCTTTCTATTCAAGAGTGCCGCTTATTGTACTTACCGCTGACCGTCCGCATGAATTGCGTGATGTCGGAGCCCCGCAGGCGATCGATCAAATACACCTCTACGGAAGACATGTAAAATGGTTTGTCGAAATGGCACTTCCTGAAAGCACGGATGGGATGATGCGGTATGCCAGAACGGTCGGTGCAAGGGCAGTGGCTACAGCGGCCGCTGAACCGGCAGGGCCTGTACATTTGAATTTCCCGCTTCGAGAACCATTGATTCCGGACCTGGACCAAGCAAAGGAGTACCGGCAAAATAAAAGGAAGCCTGCAGTGTTGATTGACAGTGGAGAACGGTCATTGTCCGCATCACAATTAGAAGCGGTTGCAACTACATTGTCAAAAGCTAAGCAAGGTATCATTGTATGTGGCGAATTACCGCATCCAGAGATGAAGGAAGCCATTGTCGCATTAGCGAAAAAACTTGCTTTTCCGGTACTGGCTGATCCCCTTTCACAGTTAAGGAGCGGAAGTCATGATAAAGCCGTCATCATTGATGCGTACGATACGTTTCTGCGCGATGAAACGGCAAAAGCGGCGTTCAGGCCGGAAGTGATCTTGCGATTCGGGGCAATGCCTGTTTCTAAACCGTTATTGTTATTCATGAAAAAACAAAAACAGGCGATTACTTTGGTCGTCGATGGCGGAGCAGGCTGGCGCGAACCAGCCGGTTTGGCAACGAATATGGTTTACAGCGAAGAGAAAGATTTTTGTCTGCGAATAGCTGAAGGCATTACTTCTTCCCCTGATGATGAATGGCTTCGCTTATGGAAAACCGTCAACGGAGCGACGAAGGATGCCTTAGCCTCCGTCAGGGATGAAGCGGAGTTAAGCGAAGGTAAGCTGTTCGCCTTGCTTGCTGATATGATGCCATTGGAGTCGACGTTATTTGTCGGGAATAGTATGCCTATACGTGATTTGGATACTTTCTTTTTGAATAATGAAAAAGGAATCCAAACCATTGCCAATCGCGGGGCGAATGGCATCGATGGTGTCGTTTCCACTGCACTTGGCGTGAGCACGGTATCGAAAAATACAGTGCTGGCAATCGGGGATTTAAGCTTTTTCCATGATATGAATGGCTTGCTTGCAGCAAAACTTCAAAAACAAAATATCACGATT
Organism: Bacillus sp. 220_BSPC; assembly: GCF_001054655.1. NCBI lineage: Bacteria > Bacillati > Bacillota > Bacilli > Caryophanales > Bacillaceae > Bacillus > Bacillus sp. 220_BSPC. Next base: position 29,343 of record NZ_JVPL01000234.1, on the reverse strand, counting down.
TTGCTGGTTAATAATGATGGCGGCGGCATTTTTTCCTTCTTGCCGCAGGCAAATGAGAGGGAACATTTCGAAACGCTATTCGGCACGCCTCATGGGCTTGATTTTTCACATACTGCCCAGCTTTATGGCGGTAAATACAACAAGGTGCAAAATTGGGATGAGTTCGAGAAGGTATTTACAGAGTCGTTCGAAATTCAAGGTCTGAAAATCATCGAAGTACCGACAGAAAGAGAGTCCAATCTACAAAAGCATCGAAATTTGTGGAGCTTTGTTTCCCAGGAAATAAAAATGGTGTTAGACAGGGAAATATCATGAATATTGTCAGCAAGGATGTCAATTATGCTGTTGAAATAACGGGAAATGGAGATCCTCTTGTACTATTGCATGGATTTACGGGAAATCGGGATACATGGAAATTTCTCATCCCGCTACTGAGTGACAGGTATACGCTGATCATGGTCGACATCATCGGACATGGCATGTCTGCGACACCAGCCGATCATCGAAGGTATGAGCTGGAAAATGTGGCTGAGGATATCAAGTATATTTTGGATGTGTTACATTTCCCGAAAGCCCATATCCTTGGATACTCGATGGGCGGAAGGCTCGGATTGGGATTTGCCTGTTTGTATCCTGAATATGTTGATACATTGATACTGGAGAGTGCTTCACCAGGTCTTTTAACAGAAGAGGAACGGGAAATCAGAAGGGGAAATGATCGGAAGCTTGCCGAACGGATTCTTGCAAATGGCATGGAAGCGTTTGTGGATCAATGGGAAAACATCCCGCTGTTTGAAAGCCAAAAACGGTTGTCGGCCAAAACCAGGTCGGCCATTCGGGAGCAGCGGCTGGCAAATGACCCTGCCGGCCTTTCCAATAGCCTTCTCGGCATGGGGACCGGCAGCCAGGCTTCTTACTGGGAACAACTGCAAACCCTTGATTTCCCGGTACTCCTTGTAACCGGTGAACTTGACCATAAGTTTTGTCGAATAGCGGACTCGATGAAAAAAAAGCTGAAGCGCGCCGAATGGAAAATAATAAATGATGCGGGACATGCGATTCATGTGGAAGTTGGAGAAAAGTTTGGTAAAATAATAAGTGAGTTTTTAAAGCGAAATAGAAGGAGGAATTAAGGTGACGATTCAATGGGAAACAATACGTGAATATGATGAGATTTTGTATGAAAAATATAACGGGATTGCGAAAGTGTCCATCAATCGACCGCATGTACATAATGCATTCACGCCAAAAACGACTGCTGAGATGATTGATGCATTCGCGAGGGCGCGTGATGATTCCAGCATTGGTGTCATTATTTTAACAGGTGTAGGCGGCAAAGCATTCTGTTCAGGCGGAGACCAAAAAGTCCGCGGAAATGGCGGATATGTGGGTGAAGATAACATTCCGCGTCTAAATGTTCTTGATTTGCAGCGTTTGATCCGCGTCATTCCAAAACCGGTTGTAGCCATGGTGGCAGGATATGCAATTGGCGGAGGTAATGTCTTGAACGTGGTATGTGACTTGACGATTGCTGCTGACAATGCAATTTTCGGACAAACTGGACCGAATGTAGGAAGCTTTGATGCTGGTTATGGTTCTGGCTACCTTGCACGTATCGTGGGTCATAAAAAGGCACGTGAAATCTGGTACCTATGCCGTCAATACAATGCACAGGAAGCATTGGATATGGGATTGGTCAACACGGTCGTGCCATTAGACCAATTAGAAGCGGAAACGGTTAAATGGTGTGAAGAAATGCTTGAGAAGAGCCCGACTGCACTTCGTTTCTTGAAAGCGGCAATGAACGCTGATACGGATGGCCTTGCAGGTCTTCAGCAATTGGCTGGTGACGCTACACTTTTATACTATACAACAGAAGAAGCAAAAGAAGGCCGCGATGCATTCAAAGAAAAACGCACTCCGGACTTTGGGCAATTCCCTCGTTTCCCTTAATGAAACGCGTGAATCGATGAGACTGACAGCTTGGCGGAAAATCGCCGGGCTGTTTTCTATATCAAAAAGGAAGAGGGGAAGCAGCAATGGCAGAAGAAAAGTTGCCGAACTGGCTGAAAAATCGGGCGCATCTTTCACCGGATCGTCCGGCAATTGAGTTTGAAGGTCATACGTATAGCTTTCTTGAACTGTATACTTTATCGGAGAAGATGGCTGGAAGGCTTTCAAGCATTGGTCTGGGCGCTGGCGATTCATGTGCGGTTTTGCTCCGTAACCATATTGATGGTGTTGTCGTTATCCATGCATTATTTCATCTCGGTGTGAAGATTGTGATGCTGAATAATAAGCTAACGGCAAAAGAGCTGTCCTGGCAGATCAAGGACAGCAAAACAGCCTATCTGGTTTCGGAAGGGTCCTTCTCCGGCAAACTAGCTGATATTGGTGAGATTCTCCCAGATTTGAAGCTTCACTTAATGGAAGAATTGCCGGAGGAGGGCACAGCAGGGGTACTTCAAGAGTTTTACCTTGAGGATACCGCTACGATCATGTATACATCTGGTACGACAGGAAATCCAAAAGGGGTCATCCAAACATTCGGCAACCATTGGTGGAGTGCCGTTGGGTCTGTTCTGAACCTTGGATTGCATGAAGAGGATTCTTGGTATTGTGCGGTTCCGATCTTTCATATTAGCGGTTTATCCATCTTGATGAAAAATGTGATTTATGGCATGAAAGTCGTTTTGGCGGAACGTTTCGATGAACGGGAAGCAAACCGGAGCATCCAGGAAAATGGCGTGACGATCATTTCGGTCGTGACGGCGATGCTGAATAGGATGGTGCAGGATATGAAGGGAACAAGCTATCCCAAAACCTTCCGCTGTTTCCTGTTGGGCGGCGGCCCTGCACCCGTCCATTTGCTTGAGGTATGTAAGGAGAAAGGGATTCCCGTCTATCAAACATATGGGATGACCGAAACGTCTTCACAGATTGTGACGCTGGCACCGGAATATAGCATGGCAAAAATCGGCTCTGCGGGAAAGCCTTTGTTTCCTTCGCAGTTACGGATTGAGAAAGACGGCACGATGTGTGAACCGGGTGCAGTGGGGGAAATCGTGGTTTCAGGTCCGAATGTGACGAAAGGCTATTTTAATCGGATGGATGCTACACAGCAGGCCATTACCGATGGGTGGCTTTATACTGGGGACCTTGGTTATCTCGATGAGGAAGGTTTTTTATATGTGCTTGACCGACGCTCGGATTTAATCATTTCCGGCGGTGAAAATGTCTACCCGGCCGAGATTGAAAATGTCCTTAGTACGCACCCCGATGTATTCGAAGCGGGAGTGACGGGGACAGAAGATGAAAAATGGGGACAGGTCCCGCTTGCTTTTGTTGTCCTGCATCAAGGTGCAGAGCTAGGTGAGAGTGAACTGCTCGAATATTGCAAGGAGTATTTGGCATCCTATAAGCTTCCCCGGAACGTGATATTTTGTAAGGAGCTTCCCCGGAATGGAGCAAGCAAGCTTCTTAGACGGGAACTGAAGAAGGAGATGGGGGAATGGCGATGAAGTTATCCTCCATTTCCCTAAAGCTCATTAAGGCCCCTTTAAAGCGGCCATTCAAGACGCATCTCGGAACGGTAAGCGACCGGGAAGTGATAATTGTCGAAGCCATGGATGAAGACGGATTGGTTGGATACGGGGAAGCTGTGCCTTTTACAAGTCCTTGGTATACCGAGGAAACGACCAAAACATGCTTTCATATGTTGGATGACTTCTTAATCCCGCTGACATTGGCCAGTCAGATCGGGCATCCTGATGAACTGCCGAACTTATGGAGCGGAATCAGGCGGAATGCAATGGCGAAGTCGGCTTTAGAGCAGGCAATCCTCGATTTGTATGCGAAGCAGAAAGGAGTCTACCTTGGACGGCTGTTTGGCGGCGAGCGAAGTGAAGTGGCCGCTGGCGTAGTCATTGCATCGAATGATATAGAAGATGCAATGCGCCAGATCGAGGATTTTTCCGGTTCCGGTTATCAGCGATATAAAATAAAAATAAATCCTCAAAATGATTTGGATTTTTTAGCGGAAATCCGTCGGGCCTATCCCGATATCCCGCTAATGGCAGATGCCAATTCAGCGTACACTCTTGATGACATCCCGCATCTGCAGAAGCTTGATGACTTTAAGCTGATGATGATTGAGCAGCCGCTGGGGCATGACGACATTGTGGAACATTCATTTTTGCAGAAACAGCTGCAGACACCCATTTGCCTTGATGAAAGCATAAATTCATTTCATGATGCAAAAAGTGCACTGTCGCTCCAGAGCTGTGGGGTCATCAACATTAAGATGGCTAAAGTCGGCGGCTGGATGGAAGCGGTAAGAATCCATGATCTATGCCTGGGAAATGATGTGCCCGTTTGGTGCGGCGGTATGATTGAGTTTGGCATTTCACGTGCACATAATATTGCACTTGCCTCATTAAAAGGGTTCACGATTCCCGGGGATATATCATCTTCATCCCGTTATTGGGATGGAGATATAATCGATCCTGAAGTCATCGTCGAAAATGGCATGATCCAAGTTCCCGATAAAGCTGGAATCGGTTTTGCCATCAATGAAAAGCGGCTAAAGGAATTGACTACATATAGTAAACTGTACAAATGAAACATCAAAGGAGGTGCACGCCCACCTCTTTTGATCAAATATTGATCCCATCTCCTTTTACTCCCACGATCTATGTAACTTACCCAATTAGTACTTTATTGGACGGAAACCCCACCCTTTTGGAACATGATTTTAATAGGATACTAACAGTCGGAGGAAAGTACGGCTGATTGAAATAAACCTGAACATTTTTTATTTGTCTGCAGATTTATTGGAAAAACCATTTAAATGGCCCGATAAACCATAATTTTTTCGGAAATGGGGCTTTGTCTATTTTTCCTTTATTGGATTATTTTGTATAATGAATGAAAAGAAGGGCAATCAAAGGGAAAAGGAGGGGAGAGTGTATGAAAAAACCGTACCTAATTGCGGAAATTCTACTAAGAAGGGGCATGCCTGACTATGTCATAAAAGAAGTGACGGCTTTGAAGGAGTGCGAGCTGTTTCTTTTGAAGAGAAAGTGGGGCCTCTATGACCGGAAGACAGGTGCGTAAAGAATAAAAGTAAAAAGGGAACCGTTCGAGCCGGTCCCCATGCGTTTAAGGTTTTTTTAGCCGGTACCTATTGACTGGACGGCCTATGCTGCCATATTGTACGTCAAGCTGAAGGACTTCTTCGCCATGCAAGTATTCAAGATAGCGCCTAGCTGTAACTCTGGCGATTCCAATTCCATCAGCCACTTCTTCTGCCGATAGTGACCCAGGCTGGGTCTTTATGAACTTCGTCACTTGCTCAAGAGTCGCGCCATTCAATCCTTTCGGAACATCATATTTCGGACGCGCTTCAGAATGTGTCTTATTTTGAAAGAGGATTCGGTCGAGCTGATTTTGGGAAATTTGATGATCAGGTTCAACCTCCATCCGAAAAGCATAATATTGTTCCAGCGTATGTTTTAGCCTATCGAATTTAAATGGCTTGATTAAATAGTCAAAAGCCCCGTTCTGTATCATTTTTCGAATCGTTTTCTGATCATTTGCCGCTGAAATGATGATGACATCCACATCAATTTGCTCTTTTCTAATTTGATAAAGTGTATCAACCCCGTTTAAAGATGGCATGAAGATGTCCAAAATGACCAGGTCGGGTTTAGACTGCCTGATTTTTTCCAGACCTTCAAGCCCATTTGAAGCTGTATCAACGACTTTAAAGGCAGGCAGGCGCTCGATGAACTGTTTGTTGACCTCTTGGACCATTGGATCATCTTCAATTAAAAGTACACGAATTTCGTTAGTCATTTTGGTTCTCCTCTATATCATGCATCGGAAAAGAAAGAAAAAAGCTTGTTCCCTCATTAGGGCGTGTCGTGAATTTCATTTCGCCGTTCGCTTTTTTTACAATTTGGTCTATTAAATAAAGACCAATTCCTGATCCTTCCGCACCTTTTGTTGTAAAACCATACTCGAATATATCTTTATGAATGTCCTCGGGAATGCCGGGTCCATTATCCTCAAGCACGATTTGACAATGACGTTCATCCTGGTAGATGGATAGATAAACCTGTTTGGTTTCCTCTGAGCAATGCTTTAGCGCTGCGAATGAGTTTTCGATCAGGTTTCCGATTATCAAAACAAAATCGTGATGGTCCAAACCAGCGGGGAAGCGGTCCAATTTTGTGTGTTTGTCCATGATGAGCTCGATCCCGAGTTCCCGTCCCAAGGAGATCTTACTTAATATCAGCCCCACTAAATTATCATCGTGAATGTGCTTCGTCAAAAACCTGGTCAATTCCTCTTGTTCTTCCGTGATCTGAAAAATGTAATGCAGCGCTTCGTCAAGATTACCTAGCTGGATCAATCCTGCTATCGTATGAAGTTTGTTCATATGTTCATGGTTTTGAACGCGCAGGGCTTCAACGAATGCTTTGACACTGGTCAACTCTTCAGCTAGCTTCGTCACATCGGTGCGATCCTGGAAAATGGCCACGGCACCGATCGTTTTATCCGCAATCTTTATCGGTACCCGGTTGCTTACAATATTCCTGTTTTGAACGGAGATTTCCTGATTGAAGATGGGAGATGTCCGATCGAGCACTTCCGGGAGACGGGTATCATGTATGATATCATTGATATCCTTGCCTATGACCGCACCTTCGATCTTGAATATCTGCTTAGCCTTTTCATTGAAAATCGTGATGGCCTGATTATTATCTATGGCGATGACCCCTTCATGCATGGCATTGAAAGCGGCTGTCCTTTCAACCAACATCCGTGAAATTTCATGGGGTTCCAGTTGGAAGGTTTCTTTTTTTATCCTTTTTGCCATGAGCCAAGAGCCGCAAACACCGAATAGAAGGGTTAGGACCAGGATAATCGCGATTTCGCCTTTCAGGTCCTTTATTAATTCCGGTATCGTAGGCAAGATATTCCCGACCAGCACGACGCCGATTTGCTCTCTATCTCCATCGAGGATCGGGACAAAGGCGCGGATTGAAATGCCAAGTTCGCCAGCAGCCTTTGAAAGGTATTCGTGTTCAGCGAACGCAGCGCTTTCATCACTGCTGCTAGACGGGGTCCCCAATTGACTGAACACCGGGTGGGAATAGCGTATATGCTGATTGTTGAGTACAACTATATAATCCGCTTGATGGATTTTCCTTAAGTTTTCAATAATCGGATTAAGCTGCGTCCATCCTTCAGGCTCACGGACCAATTTCTGTACTTCAGGGAGTTCGGCAATGGTATGGGCTGTGATCATGGATCGTTTGCCGATTTCATCTTCCCTGACCGAAACGATATTTCCGAATATAAAAATCCCGCCTATTAGTATCGAAAAAGCGACGATTACGAATGATAGCAGGGTGATTTTAATTTGAATGGGCATATGAAAGGATTTATCCATTGGTTTTCCTCCATTACTTCTATACTTAATAGTAACAGAATTTCTATCACTTTTCGCTATTTTTCGCGCAGTGTATTACGACAGTAAAAAGCTGTGATAGAATAGTGATAATGTGAAGTGAGCGGTGAGGAGTTGTCGGTATGCGTGCATTATGGGGGTATTTCTTATTAATTGGCTTGGGGCTGTTGATAGCCGTGTATATATCGTTTCAATCATTCTTTACAAGCTTCGGTTTCAATTTGCCGAAGGATGAGGAGCAGGTCGGGATGAAGGATCAAATCGTGATTAAGTTCAGTCATGTCGTTGCCGAAAATACACCTAAAGGGCTAGCTGCGAACCGATTTGCCCAACTTGTCGATGAATATACAGACCATCGTGTCAAAATAGAAGTTTATCCTAATCAGTCATTATATAGTGATCAGGAAGAAATTGAGGCATTACAAGAAAACAAGGTGCAGATGATTGCACCGACTGCATCTAAAATTACGAGCATATCAAAGAAATGGATGCTATTGGACCTCCCTTACGTCTTTCCAACGGATGCGGCCTTGCAGGAAGCGTTGAATGGGGAAGTGGGGGAAGAGCTGCTTAAGCAGCTGAATAGCATTGATATCGAAGGACTCGCATTTTGGTCGAATAACTATAAACAGATTACAAGCAGTAAACCGGTACGGCATCCAAGTGACTTTGCAGGAAAGCATTTCAGAATCATGCCAAGTGCAGTCCTGGAAAGCCAATTCAAGCAGTTTGGGGCTTCAACTTCTGTCCTGGAGTTTAATGAAACGTTCAAAAGCCTTGAAATCAAAGAAACGGACAGCCAGGAAAATACGATTTCGAATATCTATTCCAAGAAATTATATGAGGTGCAAAAGTATTTAACGATCAGTGATCATGGCTATTTAGGGTATGTAGTCATGATAAACGAGCAGGTTTGGAACAAACTCCCGTTGGATATTCAGCAGCAAATCCAACAGGCGATGGATGATACAACGAAATGGCTATGGATCAAATCAAATGAATTAAACCAGGAACAGCTAAGGGAAATCCAGCAAAAATCGAATATTGACATCTATACACTGTCAGAAGAGGAAAAGAAAGAATGGATGGATGAGATGACCGTCATCTATCCGGAATTCGAATCCACGATTGGAACCGAATTGATGACGAAAATGGAAAAAATCCGTGAGAAGTATTTAAAGGAATAACTAACGTAAGGGAATCCTATTAAAAGGGGTTCCCTTCTTCTTTATCGTTCCCGATGGAATTAATCTTCTGGATTTTGTAAAAAATCAATCATCTCTTTATAATCATATGTTTTTAAAACCAAACCATTTTCATCAAACACGATGAATGCAGGTTCTTTCTGTAATTCAAGTTTTGGATATTGCTCATTCATTGACTTGTAAGATGCTTCATTTCTAATTGGGCCCACATTGGTTATATTGTTCTCTTCCAGTAAATCAAATGTAATTTCTTTACCAACGGCTTGGAGCGAATACGTATGACCCTCACTAGGCAAAAGATTCGAATGAATTCTAGCGTAATCATCTTTTTCATCCGTGCAAGCAACTAGCATCGATAGGAGTAGAAACGTTATACTTCCATTTATGACCTTTTTCATATTTTCCCCTCTCTAAGCTTACATTTGGTCATTCCATAAATTGTAATATTTTAAGCTTATCATAGTTGCTTAAGAACAGGAGGCTATCATGCTTTGTCAGGAATCGAAACTCCCACTCAATTAAGCTGATAAAAGAGGTACAAAAAAGAAGCGGATCCAAAGGGAGCCGCTTCTTTCTCATCTATTGCAAGGCAGTTTGCAGTGTCTTGATGTTTTTTTCCATTAAACTGAAGTAATCTTCGCCAGCTTCGATATCTTTATCCGTCAACACGGAAAGGTTATGGAGTTCAAGTGATTTCGCTCCCATTTCCTTTTGGATGATTTCGGTAAGTTTAGAACTGATATTCTGCTCAAAGATGACGTAGTTCAAGTCTTCTTTTTCAGCCATGGTTACGATTTTCCCCAGTTCCTTTTGAGAAGGTTCGTTTGAAGAAGTTAGTCCTGTGACACCAATTTGTTCCAATCCGTAGCGCTCCTCCCAATATCCATATGCAGCATGGGAAACGATGATCTTATTGGTACGGCCCGACTCGATCGTCGTCGCGAATTTTCCATCAAGTGCCTCAAGCTTTTCGGAAAGCTCATTGAAGTGGCTGTTGAAATATTCTTCCTGTTCCGGCATTTTTTTTGTTAATTCGTCCTTGATGGTTTTAGCCATGTCAATGGAATAGACGGGATCTAACCACAAATGAGGATTAACGCCCCCATGGTCATGGCCGTCTTCTTCTTCATGTGCATGTTCCTCTTCATGTGCATGCTCCTCTTCATCAAGATGAACCGTTTCGCCCACCGCAATTGTGCTGACGCCTTCTTTGCTTAGAATTGGTTCAGCCTTGGTTACAAAGCCTTCAAGATTATAGCCAATATAGAAAAACAGGTCTGACTCAGCCATTTTCACAATATCTTTTTGAGAGGGTTCGAATGAGTGTTCATCCGTTCCTGGAGGATAAACCGTCTCGACATTCACGTACTCCCCGCCAATGGCCTCAGTGAAGTATTGTAAAGGGTAAACCGTCGTATATATATCCAAGGCATCCTTGGTTTCTTTATTACTCGATTCTCCCTTTGAGTTGCCGCAGGCTGACAGAAATACCGCAGTAACAAGGAAAAGGGAGAGCAATGCTCGAATTTTCATATGATATGCTCCTTTATAATTCGTATTGATTACGATTTGAATTTTATATGGTAAAAACGAAATGATTACGATTTGACTTCTGTATGATACAAAAGATTGCAAAGGAAAGCAAGGTTTTTTTTCTATTGGTCCTCACTTTTTTCTTTTTTTTCGGGAACAAGGTCAATGCCCCCTGGATGAAACGGATGACATTTAAGAATCCGGATGAGTGCTAACCAGCTTCCTTTTATAGGTCCGAAACGATTTACCGCTTCCAAACCATAATGGGAACAAGTTGGATAAAAACGGCAGGTGGGCGGTTTTAATGGAGAGATGGCAACTTGGTAAAAACGGATGATTCCCATTACTATTTTTTTCAACACGATGCTTTCAGCTCTTTTCGAGTAAATTGACTACCCTCCATTATAGCATATTTTCTAAATTTCCAAAAAGGGTAAAAAAGGAATGAGCCTATTGGTAATCCGATTGATATAATAAGAATTAATTTTAAAGGATGAAATATATTGTTATTCAAGGTAAAATAGAGATGACATACAATTAAGGAGTGAATTAAATGCCTTCAGTTGAAAGCTTTGAATTAGATCATAACGCTGTTAAAGCCCCATATGTTAGACATTGCGGTGTCCATAAGGTAGGAACAGACGGTGTTGTTAATAAATTTGATATCCGTTTTTGCCAGCCGAATAAACAAGCGATGAAGCCGGACACGATCCATACCCTGGAACATTTGCTTGCATTCAATATCCGTAAGCATTCCGAGCGCTTCGATCACTTTGATATTATCGACATTTCGCCAATGGGATGTCAAACAGGATATTACCTTGTGGTCAGCGGCGAGCCGACAGTGACGGAAATCATCGATGTTCTTGAAGACACATTCAAGGATGCTGTTACAATTACCGAAATTCCTGCTGCAAACGAAAAACAATGCGGGCAAGCAAAATTGCATGATCTTGAAGGAGCTAAGAAATTAATGAATTTCTGGCTTGCACAAGATAAAGAAGATCTTCATAAAGTTTTCGGTTAATAAAAAAGTTCCTGTCCATTTGTGACAGGAACTTTTTTCATTTTTCGGGTTCTTCTTTTTTTCCCTCATCCTCTGGCAAAGGTTTGACCGGATCCACTGTATGTTTGTAGCTGTAACCTTTTCCGATTGTTAAGACCGATAGTGCCAATACAATCAGAATCACAATAATGGAGATAACTAAAACCGTAATCATACTTTACAGCTCCTAACGTTCACAATTTAGATTCATTTTAGCATAAGAACCGAGTCGGATAATGTTTCAATTTTCGAATAGAGGGAATTATAAAGGTATAACCAACTTACGGAGGTAGATATTTATGGCTCAGAAAAAATTAGGAACTTTAGTGAATAAGGAAATTGCAAACTTCAGTGTTCTTTATACGAAAATTCATAATTACCATTGGTTCGTGAATGGACCGCACTTCTTTGAACTGCACCAAAAATTGGAAGAGTTATATAAAGAAGTGACATCCAACTATGACGAATTGGCTGAAAGACTATTGGCCATTGGTGAAAAGCCGGTTGCTACCCTTAAAGAGTACATGGAATTAACGACGATCGAAGAAGCGACAGGTAATGAAAATACAGAAGATATGGTCCAAAGCGTCATCAGTGATTTTGAAAAGCTTTCCGAAGAGTTCCTGGAAATCATCGAAGTTGCCGAACAAGAAGATCCGGTTACGGCCGATATGCTGACAGGCATGAAGAAAAGCTTAAACAAACATGCTTGGATGCTGCGTGCGTATTTAGGACATTAAGATTTAGGAAAAGCCCTGCTTCGGCAGGGTTTTTTTATGGTTAAACCTATAAAAAAGGCATCCATCAAAAGAGGGACACCTGACATGGTATGTATTTAATGAATGTTCCTAGGCGGAAAATGTGTAGGTTTCGTGTCGCTCATACTATTTTGAGCAAACTTCCCTTTTAACGTTTCAATAATGTAAAGGCCCATTAAATTGGTTAGTTCCTGATCATCCATCTCTTGAAGCAATTCGAAAATTTCCTTGCGGTCAAGCTGTTCCAGAACCGCAAACGTAAGCATATCAATATCCTCTTCATCACCAGTCATCTTATCACGGTACATATTGTATAATTCTTCAATTAACTTCAAAACTTTCACCTCACATTTATTAGAAATCCGTTATCTCTTTATATGTAGGTTATCAAAAAAACCTCTGGGTGCATATAAAAATCTTAAGGGATGCTTGGGCTTATTATATGTTTTACCCTTTGAAAGATACTTTAATCTATTATTTAACATCTTTGTCCTTCTGTAAACAAAATTTTCCATTGTATGAAGTGGGGAAATACGTGAAAAATAAGCGTAGGATATATGGAAAGGGTGGATGAATGTGTCTGAAGACAGGAAAAAATATTACATTTGGCTTCCGAATGGACAGATAACACAAGATAGGGAAAGTTCTCCATGGAACTTCGAAATCGAGGCGACAGATAATGAAATCATCAAATTACGTGAATTATTTGATTACAATTATTCAATAGGGGAAGAAAATTTTTACCGGGCACATGTCCCATACCTTCAATATCATTTTGACCGTGAAAATGATAAGCAGGATATCACCCTTCAAAAAATTTACGAAATGATTTACGCCCTGGGTACTGAAGAAGGAAGACGGCATATAGAAAGCATGGGGATACTACAGGCAAAACCAACAGACGATGGCCTCGAATATTGAGGGTCCATCGTTTTTTTGATGTAATGCAGATTCCCGCTGGATAGTGATTTTTTTTACCCATATAATGAAACAAGGGGCATGGCACCATTTCTTATACGGAGAGAAGGGGAAAAATGAAACGATTTCTTGATAAGAACGGATATAAGGTCGAATTCTCCGAGAATCCTGTCTTTGGAGAGCCTTGGCATGTTTTTGTGCTAAGCCGATATAAGGGCAGGTGGGTATTGACCAAACACAGAGAAAGGGGATTCGAGTTCCCTGGCGGTAAACGGGAAGCAGGGGAATCCATTGAAGAAACGGCCATACGGGAAGTGTATGAAGAAACAGGAGGCTTGGTGGGCCAGCTGCAATTTTTGGGACAATATATAGTGCATGATCCAGTGAAGCCATTCGTTAAATCAATATACTATGCCGAATTGCGTGAAATAGAGAAGAAACAAAATTACCTGGAAACGGAAGGCCCGATCTTTATGGAATCATTGCCGGATGTACTCGGTGAGGAGTTTAGCTTCATCATGAAAGATGAGATTGTACCGCTGAGCATATCGAGACTGGATGATGGCATTTTGCAAAGAAACGAGTGAATGGCAGGAACTCACGAGTAAACCGGTGGAACTCACGAGTAAATGGATGAAACTCACGAGTAAAGGTCCGATTCACGGGTAAATCGTCAAAATTTACGAGTAAACTCACGAGTAAACCTACGGGAACGTAACTAAATTCATGTTTTAACTCAGCATGAGTGAAAAACTGCCGAGGGTTATCGGCAGTTTGGTCAGTCTTTGATTAATTTTCGCTCGAGCAGTTCGACTAGTTGATACATGATTGTGGCAAAGACGGCAATGATCATCAAGGCAAGCATTACGAGGGTGAAGTTGAAGACTTGAAAGCCATAAATGATTAGGTAGCCGAGTCCTTTGGCCGAAACAAGGAATTCCCCTACGATGACGCCGACCCAGGAGAGGCCGACATTCACTTTCAATGTCGAGATGATCGTTGGGAAGGATGCGGGTAATATGGCTTCCCGAAAAGCTTGTGTTCTTGTGGCGCCAAAAGTTTGGAGTACTTTCAGGTAGTTCGGGTCCACTTCGCGAAATGCGGTGTAGACGACGATGGTGGTGATGATGATGGAGATGATCGCCCCCATCGAGATGATGGATGGAAATCCCGGGCCGAATGCTACGATGATGATGGGGCCGAGTGCCACTTTCGGCATCGCATTTAAAATGACGAGATAAGGGTCAAGTGTTTTGGATAATCTTGGCGACCACCAAAGCAGGGATGCCAGGATCGTTCCAAGCAGTGTCCCTATGATAAAGCCGAGAACGGTCTCGAATAGCGTCACTCCGGAATGGGATAGCAGGGTTCCATCACCCAATTTCTGTATGAAAAGATGCCACACTTTAGTCGGGGAGCTGAAGATGAGCGGATCGATCAGTTCCTTCCTGGATAAAAATTCCCAACTGCTGAAAAAAACGATGAAAATCAGGATCTGATAAAAGCGAATGAGCCTGTTTTCTTTTTTTAATGAGGTTTTATATTGGTTATGAAGCTGTTCAATATTCAAGGCTCTCAAGCTCCTTCCAGATCGTTTGGAACAGCATCGGATACTGCGGATGGTTGCGTGCATGGAAAGGCGTGAGTTCACGCAATTCATCGGGCACCTTGAAGGTTTTGTGCACGCTTCCCGGGTTCGCGGAAAACAGAAAGATGCGGTCACTCATTGCAATGGCTTCACCGATATCATGGGTGACGAGGACGGCTGTCTTTCCGAAGGATTTCAGGGTTTCAAAAACAAGGTCTTCCAGCTTCAACTTGGTTTGGTAATCAAGAGCTGAAAACGGTTCATCAAGCAAAAGGATTTTTGGATCCACTGCAAGTGTCCGTGCCAGTGCAGCCCTTTGCCTCATACCTCCCGATAGTTCGCGCGGATATAATTTTCCGGTGTCTCCCAATCCAACGTCACTTAAAAGTTTAAGCGTTTTTATTTTCTCGAGTCCTTCATCTTTTTTTATCAGTTTCAATCCTAATAATATATTTTCTTCTATCGTCTTCCATGGAAATAGATAATCCTGCTGCAGCATATAGCCGATTGAAAGGTCGCTGTTGGCTTTCAGCGGTTTGTTTTCGAGCAGGATCTTTCCTGAAGTGGGCGGAAAGAGCCCGGCGATGATGGAAAGCAGGGTGGTTTTTCCGCAGCCGCTCGGACCTAGAAAAGAGACGAATTCACCTTTTTCAATGTCGAGGGAAATGTCCGCAAGTGCGGTCGCTGCCGTCTGATTTGAAAAATAAGTATGGTGAATGTCTTGGATTTTTAAAAAGCTCATCGGACATCCTCCTTACCTTTTGCTATGTTATTTTGTGACTTCTTCAGCAAAGTCGGTATTGACCAGCTCTTCATGGCTAATACGTGTTGGAAGCTCGCCTGCTTCATCCATGATGTTTTGCAGATTGTTCCATTCTTCTTCATCAAGAATGGGGTCGGTGGCAAAGGATCCTTGTTCTTTGTAGCGGTTGATAACTGTTTCCATCGTCTCGAGATTTGTATCTTCAAAATACGGCTGAATGACTTCGGCAATTTCGGCAGCATCGTTTTCCTGAACCCAATCTTGTGCTTTCTTCAAGGCCCTCGTGAATTTTTCGACAGTCTCTTTGTCTTCTTTCAAATAGCTTTCTTTGGCCATATAAACTGTATATGGAAGATGACCGGACTCGGTGCCGAAAGAAGCGACGATATAGCCTTTTCCTTCTTTTTCAAACACACTGGCCGTTGGTTCGAACAGTTGAACGAAATCGCCGGTTCCGGAAGCGAAGGCAGTTGCGACATTCGCAAAATCAATGTTCTGGATGAGGTTCAAATCTTTTTTCGGGTCTATGTTATGTTTTTTCAATACGAACTCGCCGGCCATCTGCGGCATCCCGCCCTTGCGCTGGCCAAGGAATGTAGAGTTTTTCAGCATATCCCAATTGAAGTTGTCAATTTTTTCACGTGAAACAAGGAACGTTCCATCCGTCTGTGTTAATTGAGCGAAGTTGATGACTGGGTCATTCGAGCCTTGTGCCTGAACGTAAATCGATGTTTCGGAGCCAACGAGAGCAATATCCGCGCCATCGGAAAGAAGCGTGGTCATCGTCTTGTCGCCGCCTGCCGTCGTTTTCAAATCAATGCTGAGGCCCTCATCTTTAAAAAAACCTTTTTCGATCGCCACATATTGCGGTGTATAGAAAAGGGAGCGGGTTACTTCGGCAACCCTGACCTTCGTTGTTTCCTGTTCTTTGTTGCCGCATGCGCCAAGCGGGATCACCAGCACGCACAGAAGTAAAAATACGACACCTGCTTTACACCATTTTTTCAAAATTCCTTCCTCCTTGATATATGGGTATTTTGCCTACATTATCGTATGAACGGAAGAAAAAAATGTGAATGCCTCTCAGGGGATAAAAACAAGCGGATGTTTTACAATAAGAATAAAGAGAAAGGAGAGTGGAACTTGGAGAACGGAACGATTATTTCAAAACAGCGGTTTCCATCACCGCATCCACGAATCCATCTTTATTCAGTTACGTACATATCACAAGGCCTGAAGGTAAAGGGTTTGCTGGCTGAACCGGTTGATGGCGAAATACATGACGCCTTCTTATATTTACGCGGCGGGATTAAAAATGTCGGGAAAGTGAGGCCTGCAAGAATCGTGCAGTATGCTGTAGAAGGTTTCATCGTTTTTGCTCCTTTTTACCGTGGAAATCAAGGCGGGGAGGGAGATGAGGATTTTGGAGGCGAAGATCGATTCGATGCGATATCAGGATTCAATCTTCTTGAACGGCATCCCCGAGTGAACAAGGATCACATTCATATCCTCGGGTTTTCCCGTGGCGGCATCATGGCCCTTTGGACTGGGATATATTGCAGGAACGCAGCGTCGATCGTCACATGGGGAGGTGTGTCGGATATGTTTTTAACATATGTCGAACGGGTCGATATGCGTCGGATGATGAAGCGTGTCATCGGCGGGACACCTAAAAAATGCCCGGATCAATATGAATACCGTACTCCATTGTTTGCGATTGAAGATTTGAATGTACCCGTCCTGATCATACATGGTGAAAAAGATGACAATGTCGCCATAGAACACGCATACCGGCTGGAAAAAAGGTTGAAAATGCATGCCAAAGAGGTCGAAAGTTGGTATTTCCCTCAATTCACGCATTACTTCCCGCCTGCCGTGAACAGAAAAGTAGTCGAAGATTTAACATCTTGGATGAAAAGTAAAACCGAATAATGATAGAATGAAGGATATACTAAGTATATTGGCAAGAGGAGGAGATACACATGGGCATGCCTATGGAGCTAAATACCATGATCGTTACAAAAGGGAACGAAACCCGTGAAGAAGAAAACACTTTTCGGCTGGCGAAAGCTGGTTACAGGTTATACCCTATCGATATTCCAATCGATGTCCGCAAAACGATCCAATCTGATTCAAGCGGAACAGCCGTTATCCAAAAAATTGAATGGACCAGTGAAAAGACCATCATTACGTACCAACTGCTATCACTTAATTCAACTAACTAAATAGACAAGCGCTTGCCGGGAATCGCCTTCGCTGCAAGCGCTTTTTTTGTTTTTGCAGAATTCGACAGATGCGCGGATAATTCGGCCTGTAGGGAAAAAATTCGACCCAAGCAAAACGGGATTTTAACAGCGTAGAATTCCTGGTGGATATTCAATCTTCGAAATGATTGTCACGAAAAGAGTGGTAAAATGGTGTAAAGTGCATGAGGCGGGGTGGTTTGATGATTTTGGTGAGTTCTTGTTTAGCGGGCCTTGAGGTAAGATACAATGGTACTCACAGCTTGGATGATGGAATTATGGCATTGATGAGGGAGAAAAAGGCTATAGCTGTTTGTCCTGAGTTGCTTGGCGGTTTTTCGACCCCGAGGGAACCTGCTGAGATAGTTGGCGGTGAAGGTGGGGATGTCCTTGATGGAAAAGCGAAGATCATCGAAAAGTCGGGCAGGGATGTAACGGAACTGTACATAAAGGGAGCGAATCTTACGTTATTGAAAGCCCGGGAGGTAGGGGCGACGTTAGTCGTTTTAAAAGAAAACAGTCCATCCTGCGGGAGTGCCACGATTTATAATGGGGAATTCAAGGGGAAGAAGAAGGTCGGGAATGGAGTGACCGCGGCTTTGCTTAGGAGGCATGGGTTCACGGTCATTTCAGAAGAAAGGTTATTCGATTACCTGGGTGAAAAATGAGTAATGGCATTAGATTTTGAAAGAAGGGGAATACATGGAGGATATCAATCTCTATACTTTGCTATTTTTAGTACTTGCGGGTTTTATTGCCGCATTCATCGATTCCGTAGTGGGCGGGGGAGGGTTAATTTCCATTCCTGCTTTATTGTTCACGGGGATATCGCCTTCAGCGGCACTTGCCACTAACAAGCTGGCGGGTACCATGGGGTCTTTAACGAGTACGATTTCATTCATTCGGGCTGGAAAAGTGGATTTCAAATTCGTCATCAAGCTGTTTCCGATCACTGTGATTGGAGCGGCATTAGGAGCATACGTTGTACATTTCGTTTCCGCAGAGATATTGAAGCCCCTCATTTTGATCTTGCTGGTCATTGTCGCGTTTTATACGTTGGTAAAAAAGGATTGGGGTAAAGATGCAAAGTATAAAGGGCTGACAAGGAAGAAAATGCTTCTCTTGATAGTCATAATATTTGCGATTGGTTTTTATGATGGTTTTCTTGGACCAGGCACAGGTTCCTTTTTATTATTTTCATTTCTGATCATTGGGTTTGATTTTGTCCGGGCTGCCGGGAATGCAAGAATATTGAATTTTGGAAGCAATATTGCCGCACTTATCATTTTTTTATCTATGGGGACCGTCAATTTTGCCTATGGAATTCCGATGGGTCTTGCAATGGTCGCGGGAGCATTGGCAGGAACGAACTTCGCCATTAAGAAAGGTGCTTCCTATGTCCGTATATTATTCATTTGCGTCACGATTTTATTGATTGGAAAAAATGTCCTTAATTATTTTCATATTTTTTGATGGAGTGTTCAGCGAATGAATGCCTATTAAAAATGGCCAGGGAGACAAGGCGTATTTTCGGCCATTTTTAAACAAGGTCATTCGCTTCTTCAGGTGTTGGGAAATCAGCTTCCCCGTAGATTTGCAGTTGACCATGAAATACTTCTGCATAAAAGGCCAATGCGTCTATAGCTGTCCATCAAAAATTAAATAGAGGGTAACTTGATTTTTCATACTAATCCTCCTGTTTCGTGTTGACTATCCATTCGACAGAATTAAATTTTCTTATCAAAACAAGCTTCGCAGATGAAACTTCCTTCATTTTTAAAATATGCTTTTATTTCAGTCATCCCTTTACGCTTCGGATAACGCATTTTCACAAGAACGACTTGGTCCCCCTTAATTTCTTTACCACATTTAACACAAATGGGATCTTTCCCGAACACCTCCAAGGTAATACGATTGACTTCAATGAAACTTTAAATCTCCCCAAACTATCACATATGTATTTTACATTTACAAATCTAAATTGGACTTTGCTTTAATCCTTCGCTAAATGAAAATGAAAGCAGCCGTTTCATAATCTGGCTGAATAGAAAAAGCCTGCCGCTTACGTGACAGGCTTTTCTCTCTATTTTATTTTTTATAATGGAAGGGGTGATTTCACTTCGCAATGCGTTAATAGGATATCGACAATCCGCTTTGAAGCGAATCCATCTCCATATGGGTTGGAAGCTGTCGCCATTTTTTTATAGGTTTCTTCATTTGTAAGTAATTCTGAGGCTAATTGATAAATTCGTTCTTCCTCGATTCCTGCCAATAAAAGGGTACCGGCATCGATTCCTTCCGGACGTTCTGTTGTATCGCGTAACACAAGGACAGGAACGCCAAGTGAGGGAGCTTCTTCTTGCACCCCTCCGGAATCTGTCAATATGAGATGGGCGTGCGCCGCAAAATTATGAAAATCAAGCACCTCAAGCGGCTCTATTAAGTGAAGCCTTTCCGTTTCACCGAAAATCCGGTAAGCAATTTCACGGACAACCGGGTTTTTATGAAGCGGGAAAACAACTTGGATATCCGTGTAATCTTCAAGCAGCCGTTTGACGGAACGGAATATCTCTTCCATTGGTTTTCCGATATTTTCCCGTCTGTGCGCTGTCATCAATAACATGCGATCTCCATTCAAACCAGATAGAATCGGATGTTCATAGTCTTTACGTACTGTTGTTTTCAAAGCATCGATAGCCGTATTGCCAGTAATATGGATACAATCACTCTTTTTATTTTCCAAAATTAGATTCTCTGCCGCCTGATTTGTAGGGGCAAAGTGCAAATCAGCCATGACGCCTGTCAGCTGCCTATTCATCTCTTCAGGATATGGAGAATACTTATTACCAGTCCGCAGACCAGCTTCAACGTGACCAATCTGTATCTTATTATAGAAGGCTGCCAGGCTGGCGATGAAAGTTGTCGTGGTATCCCCATGTACGAGGACGATATCCGGTTTTATATCTTTCATGAGCGAACTCAATTTTTCAAGCCCTCGAGTTGTAATCTCTTCTAATGTTTGTCTATCCTTCATCATATCCAAATCGTGATCTGGATTTATTTGAAAACATTGCAAGACTTGGTCGAGCATTTCCCTATGCTGGGCGGTGACCACCACGATGGTTTCTATTTCTTCTGGATGCTTTTTCAGTTCCAAAACGACTGGTGCCATTTTGATAGCCTCTGGTCTTGTACCAAATACGGTCATGACCTTAATACGTTGTTTAGGCATGCTCATTTCCTCCCCTTCTGAATGTCTCCCCCATTATAACGGGAAGTTCAGGGGAAATATAAAAACGAAACAATTATTAACAGAATTTTTACAATATTAATAATGACTTTATACTTCTTTAACCTTAAGTTAATATCTGGCATTTACAATATAAAGCAGGAAGTAAGCTAAGCAGAATAGAGGTGATAGGCGAATATGAAAAGCGTCCTGATGATCGTGCAAAACTTTTATCCGGAAATCGGAAGTGCGGGAAATAGAATGAAAAATATATATCTCCATTTGAAAAGAAACGGATTCGAGGTAACGGTCATCACATTGAAGCCGAGTTATCCTAATCAAAGTTTATATCAAGATACAAAGTTTTGGGATGAAGATAGCATTGAAGAAGATGTCATCAGGATTAAGCCGGACAAAGTGAAGAGGTATACAAGCAATATGGGGAAGCGGTTGCTTCATTATCTTGAAGCGATGTGGCTTTTCATCTATACAATCATCCGTCTCGAAAAAAAATATGATTATGTGTTTGCCACGACCCCGCCGATCTTCCCTACATTGGCAGCATTGATCGCCAAGAAAAAGATGAAGGCGAAACTCATTACCGATGTCAGGGATTTATGGCCGGAATCGTTGATAGGTGTAGGCGTATTTAATAATAAGTGGGTTTTGAAAATCGCTTTCTTCCTGGAAAGGAAGCTATATAGGCATTCAGATTTTATTATCATCAATAGTCCCGGTTTCAGGGATTATATCGTTGCAAAGGGAGTCAAGGAAGAGGCCATCCAATTCATCCCCAATTCGCTTACAGCGGATGAGCTGACGTTAAAGAACTTGCTTACACCCATATCGGAAAAGGTAATCAAGGTCGTTTATGCGGGGAATATCGGACTGGCCCAGGACTTGAAAAAACTGATAGCCGTCGCTGAAAAGCTAAGGGAACATAAACAAATCGAGTTCTCGATGATTGGATATGGATACCGGATATCCGAAGTGGAGAAGGAGATAAGCTCTAGAGGGCTGACTAATATTAAGATGATTAATGCGATGAATCGAAGAGTGACTCTTCATGAAGTTTCAACGTCTCATATTGCCTATGTGAGCTTGGTTGAAAAAGAAGTCTTCAATAAGGTCCTGCCCGGTAAAATCATCGATTATATGTGTGTCGGAAAACCAATTGTCGGTGATGTGGACGGCAGGGCCAAGAAGATGCTCATGGAGGCGAAATGCGGGTTGGTGGCAGAGAGCAGAAATGTTGATGAAATCTGTCAGCATATATTGACAATGGCCTCAGATCCGGCCCTTCGTGAAGAACTGGGAGAAAACGGTCATCGGTATGCTAAACAACATTTTCAGTGGTCTAAAAATATTAAAGGTCTCATCAACGTGATGGAAGCGTCAGGCTGAAAAATCCGGAAGTGGAGGACAACATGGCGAAGAAAGTATGTATGTTCGTGTGGAATCACTTTACGAACGATGCGAGGGTTCTAAGAGAATGCACAGCACTTACAGAAGCGGGTTATGAAGTCGATTTAATTGCCATTCATAACTGGAAAATCGAAGGTTTGGCCAAAAAGGAGAAACACCAAAATGGTTTCTCGGTCACTAGGGTGAATAACCGCTGGGAGGCGCTTAATAAGATTCTCAGGATCGTAGGCAAATTGAAGAAAAAGAAGTTTGAAATCGTTCTATTTGCCTTATTGATCTGGAATACGCTGTGGAATTTGAACTTGATCAACGGCTGGGTGGGATCGGGAATACTGTTCGGTGCATTTGCACTCCTTGCGCTGGGCACCCTGTTCATCACTAAAACGAAGCTGCCGACACTATTAACGAGGAGCTACATTTTTGGTCAAATGATCTATCATGGCCGGAAAAGGAAATATGATTTCTATCATTCAAATGACTTGAATACGCTCATGCAGGGAGCGATCAGCAGTAAATGGCTGAGAAGGAAAAAGCTGATTTATGACTCACATGAAGTACAAACGAGCAGAACGGGATATAATAGCCGAATTTACGGGATGATGGAGAAATTCCTATTAATGTTCGTCGATGAAATGATCGCCGAAAACCATACGAGAGCTAAGTATAACGAAGACTTATATGGTCTGTATCCCAAGGTGGTCCATAACTACCCGATTCCAACCAATCCGGAGGAAAGTACGGCCGTGAATTTGCATGAGCTGCTCGATTTGCCAGAGAATGAACCGATATTGTTATACCAAGGCGGCGTTCAAATGGGAAGAGGGTTAGAGCAATTGGTTGATGCTGTACCGATGATCGAGGGCGGAGCGGTAGTTTTTATCGGGGATGGAAGGATCAAGGATGAATTAATGAAGAAAGTAAGCGACATGAATCTGGAGCATCGTGTGAAGTTCCTGCCGAAGGTTCCGGTCGACGAGCTGCTCCATTATACAAAAAATGCGTATTTAGGTTTTCAGATATTGAATAATGTCTGCTTTAATCACTACTCCGCTTCTTCAAATAAATTGTTTGAATACATGATGAGCGGTGTGCCAGTGGTTGCCTGCAGCTTTCCTGAAATTCAAAAGGTTGTCGATACGGAAAAAATCGGTGTGTGTGTCGATTCGCATGATCCAAAATCAATTGCAGAAGGTGTCAATTACTTATTGAAGCACCCTGAAAAAAGGGCGGAAATGAGCCAAAACTGCCTGAAGGCGCGACAAAAATACAATTGGAAACAAGAGAAGGAAATCTTTATCGAAATCTATCAAACAGCCTAACAAATTTGAGTGCAGCAGAAAAATAGATAGGAGTGGTTTATATGAAACTTTGTACAATCGGACTTGGTTATATCGGACTTCCAACTTCTTTAATGTTTGCGAAATACGGTGTCGATGTTGTCGGCGTGGATATCCATCCTGAAATTATTTCCAATTTGAATAGCGGCAGGCTCCATATCGAAGAACCTGGATTGGATGAGGTATTAGAAGAAGTGATTGCTTCCAATAAGTTCCGAGCTGCGTTAAGCCCGGAACATGCGGATGTTTTCATCATCGCGGTGCCTACACCAAATAAAAAGGACATGCACCAATCCTGTGATTTAACACATGTCATGGATGCAACCTCAAACATTCTTCCTTTTATCAAAAAAGGGAATGTCATCATTATCGAATCGACGATAGCGCCAAGAAGCATGGATGATCATATTAAACCGATGATCGAGAGGACGGGCCTTACCATCGGAAAAGACATTTTCCTCGTACATTGTCCGGAACGCGTTTTACCTGGAAGGATTCTTGAAGAGTTGGTTCATAATAACCGTATCGTCGGGGGCATCACCGAAACATGCTCATATAAAGGAAGTCTTGTTTACAAAACCTTCGTTCAAGGGGAGATCATTCAGACCGATGCGAAAACGGCTGAAATGTCCAAACTGATGGAAAACACCTTCAGGGATGTCAATATCGCCCTTGCGAATGAGCTGACGAAAATCTGTTTCGAGCTGGACATCAATGTTTTGGATGTCATATCGATGGCAAACAAACACCCTCGTGTCAATATACACCAACCAGGACCAGGAGTTGGCGGCCATTGTTTAGCGGTCGATCCGTATTTCGTCGTTGCAAAGGCACCGGAGTATGCGAGAATCATTAAATTGGCCCGTGATACCAACGTATCGATGCCTTATTACATCGTTAATTCCGTAAGGATGATGCTAGAGGGGATCCGGAAGCCAAAAGTAGCTGTTTTCGGTCTAGCATACAAAGGAAATGTAGATGATATTCGTGAAAGTCCCGCCATTGATGTCGTCAATATCTTGATGGGAATGGAAAACATGGATGTAGCCTTGCATGACCCGCATGTCAAATCTGGAAAGATGCCAGTCGTATCAGTGGAAGACGCTGTAAATGATGCCGACTTGATACTTATCCTGACTGACCATGATGAATTTAAACAGATGGATTATGATAAGCTATCGAATCTCATGAGCAATAAATTGATTCTGGATACACGCAATTGCATTGATGCAACTAAAACAGATGTCCCGGTGGCCAACCTGGGTAATATATATCAATACAAAACGGTGTCCATGAAAAAAGACAGGAATAAAGCGATCATCTAAAAATTTGGACAACATCGATAACGGAATAACGATTAAGGGGGCACTGACTATCACAGTGCCCCTTTTCCAATGAAAAAAAGGACCATGCAAGAAAGTGGTCCTTTCAGAACGTGGAAACGATCCAGTTAGTTTCAGATCCGCTTCCTGTACGTCAAGCCTCCTCACCGCAAGCATCCTAGCAGAGTCTCGGCTAGCCAATTATTCGAGCGCAGCCGTCATATTTCGGGTTATAAGGCAGTATTCGAGCGCAGCCGCCGTGTTTCGTGCTGCAAGGGGTGAGAATTCGAGCGCAGCCGCCGTATTTCGGGCTTGCAAGGCAGTGAATTCGTCAGCAGATGGCATATTTCGAGCTGTATGGCAGTGAATTCGACAGTAGACGTGTATTCGGGTAAGGAGTAATTTCGACCACAGATGGCGTATTTCGAGCTGTATGGCAGTGAATTCGACAGTAGACTTGTATTCCGGGTGCAAGGCAGTAAATTCGAGCGCAGCCGCCATATTTCGGGCTGTATGGCAGTAAGTTCGAGCGAAGATGCCGTATTTCGGGCTAATGGTAGTTACTTCGACCGTAGCCGCCGTATTTCGGGTTACTTGGTACTTCTTCGACAGTAGATGAGGTATTTCCCCTTCCATGGCACTTAATAAAGTAATCCATAATCATGGTTCGGGATGTGACATTTCTTGCCGACAAACTGAAAGGACCAAGCAAGAGCTTGGTCCTTTTGTGTACAATTTATTAAGCTGTCGGGCCGCCAAGTTCTTCGATTTCACTTGGAACGCTTTTGAATTTCTTGAAGTTTGCACGGAATTGTGCGGCAAGGTCTGTTGCTGCTTCTTTATAAGCGGCAGGATCTGCCCAAGTCTTGATTGGTTGAAGCACTTCATCAGGAACACCAGGAACATGAAGCGGGATATCCAAACCGAAGATATCATCTTTGATCGTTTCGATGTTCGCTAATTCACCTTCAAGCGCCGCTTGTACCATTGCACGGGTGTAAGCAAGTTTCATACGGCTTCCAGTTCCGTATGCACCGCCAGTCCATCCTGTGTTGACAAGATATACCTTTGCATTGTGCTCGTCAATTTTATCACCAAGCATCTCAGCATAGCGTGTAGCTGGAAGCGGTAAGAATGGTGAACCGAAGCAAGTGGAGAATGTAGCTTCCGGAGAAGTTACGCCTCTTTCAGTACCAGCCAATTTACTAGTGTATCCGCTTAGGAAGTGGAACATTGCCTGTTCTTTGGAAAGCTTGCTGATTGGAGGCAGAACGCCTGAAGCATCAGCTGTTAAGAAAATGATTGTATTTGGATGTCCTGCAATACTTGGGTTCACGATGTTATCGATCGCTTGCATTTGGTAAGCAGCACGAGTGTTTTCAGTCAATGAACTGTCATCATAGTTCGCTACACGCGTATCCGGATCGACAACAACATTTTCCAATACAGCACCAAAACGGATTGCATCGAAAATTTGCGGTTCTTTTTCACGTGAAAGGTTGATCGTTTTCGCATAGCAGCCGCCTTCGATGTTGAATACGCCGTTAGAAGACCAGCCGTGCTCGTCATCGCCAATCAATTTACGGCTAGTGTCTGCTGATAAAGTTGTTTTGCCTGTACCGGACAGTCCGAAGAATAAAGCGACGTCCCCTTCACGTCCTACGTTAGCAGAGCAATGCATTGGAAGGATTCCAGCCTCTGGAAGTAAGTAGTTCATGATCGAGAAGATCGATTTTTTCATCTCTCCTGCATATTCTGTTCCGCCGATCAGGATCGTACGGCGTTCAAAAGAAACGATGATGAACGTTTCGGATGTAGTTCCGTCCACTTCTGGGTCCGCTTTGAAGTTAGGTGCAGAAAGGATCGTGAATTCAGCTTCGTGACCTCTCAGTTCCTCTTCGTTTGGACGGATGAACAAAGTATGGGCGAAAAGGTTATGCCAAGCATATTCATTAACAACACGGATGGGAAGACGTGATGATTCGTCTGCACCAGCGAAACCTTTAAAAACAAAAATCTCTTCTTTTGCTTTTAGGTAGTCAACTACTTTATTATATAGTTTATTGAACACATCTTCGGAAATCGGTCGGTTCACGGGACCCCAATCGATTTTATCTTTAACTGATGCTTCTTCCACGATATATTTATCTTTAGGTGAACGACCGGTATATTTGCCAGTTTCAGCTTTTACCGCGCCGGTTGATGTTAAAACGCCTTCATTTCTGCTAAGTACTTTTTCGACCAATTGAGGAACTGATAGTTGAGTTTGCACATTGTTTCCTGTTAATAATTGGTGTAACTCATTAGAAACATCTACAGAATTCATATATGAGGTACCTTCCTTTGTTTGAGTTTTTAGATTACAATTAGTATAACACATTCATTTAATTAGTCTATACTATTTCTTTTAATTTGTGATTATTTTCAGCTAGCCGCATTAATCATTTTAATCCGGCAGGAACCGAGTCAGGATAATCGCATATACTTTCATGAAGAAAAATTTATTTAAATAGGAAGTTAGTAAGCAATATATGTCTAATGGGAAAGTCAGGATGTCGTTCCTTTTCGATGTTCAATACTTTATTATTAATGGCAATTTACAACATTTCTATTCGTATTTTGCGTTGTAAACCCCTCTAGGACGTTGTATCAACATGTTTTTTCAAATGAACGCCATTCTGGGTGGAAATGTTCTTTTTAGAAAAGCATTGACAAATTCCAGCCAGATACGATAATATCTTAAATTGTACGGATTCTCTTATCCCGAGTTGGTGGAGGGACAGGCCCTTTGAAACCCAGCAACCTGCCATATTGAACTTGACTCCAAGATCGATCGCCGAAAATAAAGCGAAGGTCTTCAAGGAATAGTGGTGATGGTGCTAACCTGAGCAAGGTAAAAAACCCTTGAACGATAAGAGTGAAAGGATAGAAGACAGAATTTTAAACCTTTCCTCATTTGCCAGGGAAGGTTTTTGTGTTTTTTATAAGTAATTCTGTGTCTATAGTTGAAACTAATGAGGGAAACGAGTTCCGTAAAAATCAGGCTTATGCCTACAACATACTAACTTCCAAGGAGGAAATATGATGTCAAAGAAACGTCTATTTACTTCTGAATCTGTTACAGAGGGCCATCCGGACAAAATTTGTGATCAGATTTCAGATTCCATTTTAGATGCTATCCTAGCTAAGGATGCAAATGCACGTGTTGCGTGTGAAACTAGTGTAACTACAGGTCTTGTACTTGTTGCTGGTGAAATTACAACGTCCGCTTACGTGGATATCCCGCGTATCGTTCGTGATACGGTTAAAGGAATTGGCTACACACGTGCGAAATACGGTTTCGATGCTGAAACTTGTGCCGTTTTGAGTTCCATTGATGAGCAGTCTGCCGATATCGCAGCTGGTGTCGATAAAGCATTGGAAGCTCGTGAAGGAAACATGTCAGATGAAGAAATCGATGCAATCGGTGCTGGGGACCAAGGTCTTATGTTCGGATTCGCTTGTAATGAAACAGAAGAGCTTATGCCGCTTCCGATTTCATTGGCGCATAAACTTTCATTCCGCTTGACTCAAGTTCGTAAAGATGAAACTCTTGCTTACCTACGCCCTGATGGTAAAACACAGGTAACCGTGGAATATGATGAGAATAACCGTCCTGTACGTGTAGATACAATCGTCATCTCTACACAGCATGATGCAGAAATTACGCTTGAACAAATTCAAGCCGATCTAAAAGAACATGTGATCAAAGCTGTCGTTCCAGCCGAGTTGATCGATGCAGATACTAAGTACTTCATCAACCCGACTGGCCGTTTCGTAATCGGCGGACCTCAAGGGGATGCTGGTCTTACTGGACGTAAAATCATCGTTGATACTTACGGCGGATACGCTCGTCACGGCGGCGGTGCATTCTCTGGTAAGGATGCAACTAAAGTTGACCGTTCTGCTGCATACGCTGCACGTTACGTTGCGAAAAACATCGTGGCAGCAGGCCTTGCCGACAAAGCGGAAGTTCAATTGGCATACGCAATTGGTGTGGCAGAGCCTGTATCGATCTCTATTGATACGTTCGGAACTGGTACAGTTAGCGAAGAAGTCCTTGTTGACCTAGTTCGCGCAAACTTCGACCTTCGTCCAGCTGGAATCATCAAAATGCTTGACCTTCGTCGCCCAATCTACAAACAAACAGCTGCATACGGACACTTCGGCCGTACAGATGTCGATCTTCCATGGGAACGCACGGACAAAGCAGAAACATTAAAAGCACAAGCGTAATTCATATAAAAAAAGGTGTCCCGCTATTAGCGGGGCACCTTTTTTATGGATTAACTTAGCCGTCTGCGGGAATAATTCAAGAAATCCCAAAGAAATTCAACTTTAAGGGCCATACTCGTGAGTTAGAGCGATATACTCGTGAATTTGGAGCAAATACTCGTGAGTTAGAGCAATTTACTCGTGAGTTTGGAGCAAATACTCGTGAGTTTCAGCAATTTACTCGTG